>CADEEU010000259.1 GCA_902826385.1 uncultured Acidobacteriota bacterium
AAGTTATTGGGGAATACTTACCGCACTGATTAAACGGAGATCTTTAGGAGATTCTTTGCAAAGGCAAATGACAGAAACCAGCCCGGGACTTTTGCAGCCCTTATGAAAATCCTGGTATTTACCTATTGATGGACGAGTGTCAATTAAGAGAGAAACTAAAGGAATTTCGAGGACTTCCTGCGGAAACGGAGTGGTTAGAGTTTAAGACTGCCGAAACTAAGTTCGACGTCGATAAAATAGGAAAGTGCTTTTCTGCTATTTCTAACGAATCTAATTTGAAAGAAAAAGAGTCTGGATGGCTTGTATTTGGAATTAATGATGTTGATAAGAGAATTGTCGGAACTAAGTTTAGGCTCAATCGAAAGAGTCTGGACAGTCTTAAAGGGGAAATTTCGCAAAACACGACCTCTAGAATTGGCTTCATTGAGATATACGAATTGATATTTCCTGAAGGCCGTGTTTTGATGTTTCAGATTCCGAAAGCTCGTCCGGGAGTACCAACAGAGTGGAAAGGCTTTTGTTATGGACGAGAGGGTGATAACACAATTCCCTTGAGCGAAGAAAAAAGGGATCGAATTCGTAATCAAACCGTAAGGGAAGATTGGAGTGCGTCGATTGTAGCAGATGCCACCATAGATGATTTGGATCCCACGGCTATCCACAAGGCTCGTGAAAACTACAGGTCAAAGTTTCCGAATAAGGCCGCCGAATTAGATTCCTGGAATGACGCTACTTTCCTTAATAAGTTAAAAATTACTAGGCAGGGAAGAATAACGAGAACTGCGATTATTCTTTTAGGAAGGGAAGAGTCGGAGCATTTTGTTAACCCTGCCGACATAAAGATTCGATGGGTGTTAAAAGATTCTCGTGGAAATGAGATCGATTGGGCCATTGAAAGCTGTCCTTTTCTACTCGCTGTGGATCGAGTTTATTCAAGAATAAGGAATTTGAAATATAGGTATTTGAAAAACGACACACTCTTTCCTGATGAAGTCGATAGATACGAACCTTTTATTATTAGAGAGGCAATCAATAATTGTATTGCACACCAAGATTATTTGTTAGGGGGGCGCGTAAATGTAATAGAAGGAGAAGATTTCCTCGTTTTTACGAACTTAGGAGCTTTTATTCCTGGGTCGGTAGAGAGAGTAATTCATGAAAATACCCCGGAGGAGAACTACAGAAATAAGTTCTTGGTAACAGCAATGGTCAATCTGAATATGGTCGAAACTATCGGGAGCGGCATTAGAACCATGTTTAATTTTCAACGAAAGAGATTCTTCCCACTTCCTGATTATGACCTGACCGAAAACAAAGTCCGGGTAACTGTAATAGGAAAAGTCCTTGACATGGATTTCGCGAGCGTTCTGGCGAGGGATCGTGACTTAAGCCTCGAGGAAATAATGATGCTCGACAAAGTTCAAAAAAAGAAAACCCTCTCTACCATTGAGATAAAACACTTAAGGTCAAAAGGATTAATAGAAGGAAAAAAGCCGAACTACTTTATTTCTGCCAAAGTTGCGCAAAAAACAGGACAAAAAGCCAAATATACTAAAGCACGGGCCTTTGATAAACCTAAATATTTTGAGCTTATAATCAACTGCATCAAACAGCATGAATTCGCAGAGAGAAGTGACATAGATGAGCTTTTATGGGATGTTTTACCCACTTGGATGAGTGATTTTCAGAAAAAAACAAAAATTAATCACCTCTTGACTGAGCTGAGTACGAAGAGAAAGGAAATAAGTAATATTGGTACTACCCGACAGTCAAAATGGATAATTTGTTAGATATAACAGGTTGATGTTGTTAAATGGCTGTTAGTTCCCAAAGCTATAAACCTAATTACCCCAAGTGTTTAACCATCTAACCGCTAAAAAAAAAACCGAAATTCTAAATCAGTTGGTTAGATTTCCGTTAGAACCCGATCGTTGGGCCACCTCCAAATCGAGACACGATTCCGTACGGTCGCGGAGAAAACCGCTTTTAATTGAAAAGCAGGCACACTTTTGCAAGTGATGCACCTGCGGCACCACGGACGGTGTTTGAAGCACGACGACCCAGAAGGGGTTTGTGCGACATGGCCGTTCTATCGAGTTTTGCTCGAAGGGCCACTGCATATTTTTGCGATGCGGTTCTATTCGTACAAGACAGGCAAAAATCTGCGACGTTTCCAAATCGGTGAGACAGCGGCGACAGTTTTGCTTATCTTTGCAGCCGTTGCCTTGTATTACTTTTTCGTATCATTGGCTGGTATTGTCTATTGGATTGTTGCGGCTCTGTTAAGCGCGACCATACCAGTTTGGGCCGCTTATATTCCGCATAGACTAGCTCCGGAGAACCCAGCGGTCCGATCGGCGGGAAATATCGCTCAGATATGGACTCCTGTTATTTCTTCGTTTGCATACCATCACCTCAACCACGCCTTTCCGAAGGTTCCAACTGCTTTGCTTCCCATACTAGCGAAGACGGCGGAGGCAACAGAATACAAGATCCACGTTCACAGCTAGGTTTGCCGCTTGAATAACGATATTTCATCGATCTTTCTGGTTCGACATTTTCCGAGAACGCGAGTTTAGGGCCCTGTCATCTTCAATGATCACCGTTCGCCAGTTGGTCATTTCCTGCGGCGTTTTTAGGCGAAAGAATTCCGGGACGAAGTTTATCGACACAAGGCGTCCGCGGGAATTGCTTCTTGAAGTAGCGGGCTGAAAGGTCAGGACGGCGAGTTGTTTGGCGAAGTTATTTCCGCAGTCGAGGGTGAACGACGTTTCTCCGTCGGTTAAAACTCTCAGGCCGACCGAGGCAAATCCGCCGCTGAATAATCTAAATCTTTCGTCGCCCGACCTTACCGCATAGTTAATAGTGCCGTCGGAGCAGCTTATTTTGTCGATGTACCCGACGACCTGTTTTTCGCCGAAACGCGGCTTGTCGATCAGGATATTTAGGTTCATAACACGCCGCTCTTCTTCATAGCGTTCAACCTCCGCATCAGAAAGCGTCGACCGTTTTAATATAAGCGGCGGCAGCGGGCCGAATACTTTGATCGCCGTAGTATCGTTCGCTCCGGCTGCTTTGGCGGCGTTGTACTGATCGACCGTTCGCACAACCTCCTGAGCTTCCGTCCAAATTTCCTGATCCGATGCCGCCGCCGCTATTCTTTTTGCAAGCAGGCCGGCGTCTTCATATTTTTCCTGCCGCAAAAGAACTTGTGCGAGAAGCAGGTAGAGGTGCTGATCGCCCGGCCGGATGGCGAGCCCTTTGTTCAGCAGCAAGACAGCTTCGTCAAGACCGGTATTGTTTACAAAATTTACAAACGCGAGAAGGCGATAACTTTCGGCAAAACCCGGATTCAGCGAGATCGAACGGTTCAACGAACCGCGTATTTTTGTCGCGGCTTCCAGCGGATATTCCACGACGCGGCCGCTGGCGTCCACACTCTCCTGGCTAATCGCAAAGGCGTATTTGAAATAGGCGAAATGGTTGGTCTTGTCCCCGTCAATTGCTTTCTCAAGGTATTTTTTCGCCTCGACAAAATTTTTCTTTTGCGCAAGCACCAAGCCGAGCGACATATTTGCGGCGGCCAGTTCGCTGTCGAGTTTTAGCGCCTTTCGCAAGAACATCTCGGCGGCTGCGAGATTATTTGTGCGGTAAAGCAGATCGCCCAGATACGCGGCCGTTCGGGATTCGGAAAGCGTCGCTGCCGTCATATCTGTCTCGACCTCGGTCTTTCGCGTAGCTGAAACTATTCGGTTTGGCGGCAAAGGGCGAGCTATGTATGAGCTCAAAGCGGTCGAAAGGGCGGCGGTCTTAATTTGAAAAAGCTCTTGGATCAGACCGTCTGTCGATTCGGCTTTGGTGAGTTGAGTAAATAAAACGTTTAAGTCCGTCGATCGGCTTTTGTCCGCATGAAGCAGGTAGTGCGTCAGCAGCCAGGCCTGGGCGTAAAACAAACTGCGAGATTCATCGCCGCGGGCGTGAAGGGCTGAATTGTCTGTCGCAAAAAACTCCGCGAGCGGTATCAGACCGTTCTGTTTAAGAAGACTTAAGTGTCCGTCGGGCGGCGTTCCGAGCACGATTCTTTGATCGTCCACGAACTGCAGGGTTTCAAAATATTCGGCCAAACCTTCGCCGAACCATGGCGGAATGTCCGACCGGCCGATATTTACATCCAGCAGAAAATGAACGTATTCGTGGAAGATCGTTCCATAGGCCCCAGGCTTGTCGACTGACAACGTTATGTAATTTACATCTTCACCAGCCTGAAAATAACCCGCGACCGCCTGATCGACACCGCCATCCGGCCGTTTCGGTTTGAACGGCGCGTAGGACGCCGCGTTTTTGAAAACGACTACGTTCGTCCGAACGCCGCCGTCCAATTTGATCTGCGGAAAGAGCGTGCGAAAAGTTTCCCTGAACTGTTCAAGCCTAGCCGCAGCCTGACGTATGTCTTTTTCAGCGGCGTCGCCGATTAGCAGGAAGTTTTTCGAGCGCACCTCCATCCACGGTTCCGCAGCGTCGGTCGACGCCGACAGGACCGCGAGAAAAAGCCAAACTACAGCGACTTTTACTTTCACCGAAAACCTATCGTTTATGACTGCCGCTTCGCAGTTTACCACCCTTTGAACTTCAAGTTGCCGTTTTTAGTCCGAGGTAATGTTCACGCATTGGTTTATCGAGTTTTTCTATCGCATACCGAAGCAAAACCCGCGGCATTGTCGCGGCGTGCTTATCGAGAAATTCGATAAGCTTCGGTCGATCGACGTCGCCGGCGGCCCGCAGCATCCAGCCCGTTCCTTTGTTGACCAGATCTTCTTTGTCGTGGACGAGAATCTCGGCGATCTTGAATGTGTCGTCGGTCTGCTTTTGCTTCAGGATAAAGTGAGCCGTCGCAACGATGGCCGAGCGGCGTTCCCACATGTTCTTTGAACGGGCCAGCTTGTACAGTGCGGCGCGCGGCTTGTCGGCCAGATATTTTCCGACTACATAATAGGCTGCAAGATCGACCAGGTCCCAGTTATTTATCCGGTCGTGACGGCGAAGGTAAAGCTCGTAGAGTTCCTTCAAGCGGGCTTCCGAACATTTCTTGCCTTTCGCACATTGGCCCATGATGCTGAGAGCTCCGACGCGTACTTCGTGCGCCGGGCTCTCCATCAGTTTTTCGATTTCTTCGACCGGCATGTCGGTATGGTTTTTGGCCAGCTCGAAGATACTGCCCATCCGTA
>CADEEU010000260.1 GCA_902826385.1 uncultured Acidobacteriota bacterium
CGAACGCTGCGGGCCAATTTAGAGTGGCTGTCGATCGAATCGGATTTTGGCACGGAACCGTTTTGCTACGACGATTCGGCCCATTGCTGGAACATGGTCGCGCCGAGATCGGACGTCAGCGGGAAAATATCGGTCATTGATGCTCGTGGGCGGACGACAGAAGCGCGAAGCTTTCGCGGTACGGGCTATCACGACGACAATCTCGACAATCGCTGGCTGGCCAAAACGGTGAAGGAATGGCACTGGGGCCGAGCACACTTTGCGGACGCAACGGCGGTCTTCTGCCGTTACGCCGAGATTGGTGAGGAAGACCCTCGCACCCAACTGATGTTGATCCGCAACGGCGAGTTGGAACAGTTCGACGCCGTTTCTGACGAGCAGAATTATGTTCGCGACAAATACGGCATCCGCTATCCAACCAGTCTGAAGCTGGCAGCCGAAAACGATCTGCGGATGGAAGCCAAACCACTTAAAGTTATCGATTCCAGCTTTTATCACCTGCGATTCTTGAGCCAGATCAAACTTGTGTCCGCCGACGGCAACGAGCAAAGTACTGCAGGCATAACTGAGTTCATCGCACCACGGGCATTGAAGTATCGTTGGCTGAACTGGCTTAGCGACCTTCGTACCGGAAAAAATGGAAAAGGGCCGTTTCTGCGATAGCTGGTGTCATTTCTCCTGAACTTTCCGGCTTAGTGTGGACGGAACGTACCGCGGGCAATAGAGTGTTGGGCTGCTTTAACGTCGAACAGCATTATCTGCCCCAGCGGCCGATGATGGTGCCGATTATCGTTCCTCCGATCGCTCCACTTATCAAAATGGGTGCATACGCCTTGGTTATGATTGCGTCCGGCAGGCTGATCAGAATTCCAATTATCAGACCGCAGGCCCAACCCGGAAGTGGTAGTTTGCTTGCGCCTATCAGGAAGCCGATAGCAAAACGGCTTACAAAGGCCCCGGACGTTGCGGCTGCACGATCTTCAAAACTAAGGGGAATCATCATCAGGACGTCGATGATGCCGAAAACAACTCCGCAGATTGTCCCAAGTTTTATCCGATTCATGCGGTGGAAGATAGCGCCGAAAGGATGAAGTTTCAAGCGGAATTACGGGCAGAAAAATTCCGTGATAAAATATCTGGTTAAAACGGCGTTCGAGGTTGTTCACCAGCAGCCTATCTTGGTTTAAAACGATATGTCACACAATTTGCTAAATACTCGCCAGGAATTCACGACGGGGAGCGGTAAAGCCGGAGTTTACTACTCGCTTCCGCAGTTGGAAAAAGAGGGCTTGGGAAAGATCTCGCGCCTGCCTATATCGATCCGGATCGTATTGGAATCAATCCTTCGCAATTTTGACGGCGGAAAGAAGATCAACGAGGCAAATGTAAAAGCCCTGGCGTCGTGGGCGGCGCAGGGTGATCGAACCGAAGAGATACCGTTTGTCGTGGCCCGTGTCGTGCTGCAGGATTTTACGGGCGTGCCGCTTCTGGTCGATCTGGCTGCAATGCGGTCTGCAGTACAGCGAATGGGCAAGGACGTTTCGGTCATAGAGCCTCTGGTGCCGGTCGATCTGGTGATCGACCATTCGGTGCAGGTCGATTTTGCCGGCAGCGAGGCCGCATATCAGCGGAATACCGAGATGGAGTTCAGGCGGAACGAGCAACGGTATCGCTTTCTGAAATGGGGTACGCAGGCATTTAGCGGCTTTAGTGTTATCCCGCCGGGGATCGGTATCGTCCATCAGGTAAATCTTGAGTATTTGGCGAAAGGGGTGTTCGAACAAAACGGCGTTTATTTTCCGGATTCGCTGGTCGGGACGGATTCGCACACGACGATGATCAATGGCTTGGGGATCGTCGGCTGGGGTGTTGGAGGTATCGAGGCCGAGGCAGGAATGCTCGGACAGCCGGTCTATTTCCTGACCCCGGACGTGGTTGGTGTTCATCTAACGGGAGAGTTGCCGCAGGGAGCCACCGCGACCGACCTTGTTCTTCGGGTTACGGAGATGTTGAGGAAAGCCAATGTCGTCGGCAAATTCGTTGAGTTTTTTGGTGAGGGCGCGTCGGCCCTGAACGCAACCGACCGAGCGACGATTGCGAACATGGCTCCGGAATATGGCGCGACGATGGGCTTTTTCGGCGTGGATGAGAAAACGCTCGAATACTTCCGCGCGACCGGCCGCAGTGACGAGCAAATCGTTACGATTAGGAACTATTTCAAAGCTCAAGAGATGTTCGGCATCCCTAAAGAAGGCGAGGTTGATTACACGGTCGTTTTTGATTTGAACCTGGAGACGATCAATCCCTCGGTCGCCGGGCCCAAGCGGCCTCAGGACCGAATCGATCTTTCGAATCTCGACGACCGCTTCATCGAGCTTTTCAGCAAGCCGGCTGCAGACGGCGGTTACGGTAAGCAGGCGGACGAACTTGAAAAGCGGTTCCTGACCACTATGGGAACGAGCGGCACCGTCGCCACGGGTGGCGGCGAGCAAAGCTCAAGAACGGTACCTGAGTCTATCCATAGTTCGACAACGCCGGATAACACAAGCGTAGAGACCGAAGTCGAGATGATGAACAATCGCCCGACGCCCAACCGCGTTGAGATCGAAGCAGGCACGTTTCCAAATGCGACCGTTACTATTGGACACGGTGATGTGGTGATCGCGGCCATAACGTCGTGTACGAATACGTCGAACCCGGCGGTGATGATCGCGGCCGGTATTGTCGCGAAAAAAGCGTTCGAACGCGGGTTGACCGTTCCGCCGTTCGTCAAAACGTCGCTTGCACCCGGTTCGCGTGTTGTAACCGAGTACTTGGAAAAGGCCGGCTTACAAACTTACCTTAACGAGATCGGTTTTAATCTTGTCGGCTACGGCTGTACAACATGTATCGGCAATTCCGGGCCGCTCGACCCCGCAATTGAGGAAGAGATCGTCGACCACGATGTCATCGCTGCATCGGTGCTTTCGGGTAATCGCAATTTCGAGGCCCGTGTTCACCAAAATGTTAAGGCCAACTTTCTTATGTCTCCTCCGTTGGTTGTGGCCTACGCGTTGGCCGGCACGGTTATCAAAGACGTTTATCTCCACCCGATCGGCAAGGACCGTGAAGGGAACGACGTTTTTCTGAAAGACATTTGGGCTTCACTGGATGAGGTCAAGGAATACCTGCATCAAGCCTTCGATCCGGAAACATATCGGCGGCTTTATCGGGACTTTGCCGAGAAGAATCCACTTTGGAACAACATCGAATCGAGCACCGGCCAGGTCTACGAATGGGACGCGGAGTCCACCTACATTCAGGAGCCGCCTTATTTCGAAAATTTCTCAATGGAAACAGGAAGTTTTTCCGATTTTACGGGTGCGAGGGCCCTGGCGATTTTCGGCGACTCGGTTACAACCGACCACATTTCTCCGGCTGGTGCGATCAAGGCTAACTCACCGGCGGGGTTATATTTACAACAACAGGGTGTCGAGCCCCAAAACTTCAATTCTTACGGCTCGCGTCGCGGTAATGACCGCGTTATGCTGCGCGGCACGTTTGCCAACGTTCGCATAAAGAACCTGATGATTGCACCGGTCGAGGGCGGCGTAACCAGATTTCAGCCGAGCGGGGAAGAGATGTCGATTTACGACGCGGCTATGAAATATCAGGACGCCGGCGTGCCGCAAGTTATCTTTGCCGGCCAGGAATACGGTACGGGCAGCTCCCGCGACTGGGCGGCTAAAGGTACGCGTTTGATGGGCGTAAAGGCAGTTATTACACAGTCTTTTGAGCGAATTCACCGGTCGAATTTGGTTGGAATGGGTGTTCTTCCGCTTCAGTTCAAGGACGGACAGTCGGCGTCTTCGTTGGGAATCGACGGCAGCGAGACATTCGCTCTTATTGGACTGGAAGCCGGTGACGTAAGACCTATGCAGGACGTCACACTCCGAATCCACCGAGCGGACGGTACAACTCACGAAATTGCCCTTACATTGCGCATCGATACGCCGATAGAAGTCGAATATTACAAAGGCGGCGGGATTTTGCCCTACGTACTTCGACAACTGATTTCTGAGCAAAAGGCCGCGGCTTAATTTTGCAATTTTAGGATTATTAAGCGTCCTTAATAAAAGTCATCATGTTGGTTTACCGGTTTTCGAGCAAAAACTCGAAGAATTGTGAGTAAAAAATGTCGGAAAATTCGAATATTGGGACTTTTTGTAGAAGACTGCATTGCGCGGGAATAATCCGGATGGCCTGCGGCATTTACTTATTGAAGTGCGTCCGTTACACCATCGCACTCAAAAATTTCAAAAAAATATTGGCTTTCACCGCAAAAAATAGTAGATTTAATCGAAACGGCGACCACACGCTGCCGTTTGCATCGCTCGGGAGTAAGACAAAAATGAAAGGAATAATTTCGGCGGGCCTTATCGCGGCCTTTTTGTGCGCATCATCGACCCCCTTGGTCGCGCAATGGGTACGGCAATTTCAGAACATAAAACCTGCGGCTGCAGAAAACGGGAACCGATTCGGTGACGTTAAAGCTTTTTCGGACGGAAACGGTGTTTTGGTCGAATGGCAAATGGCCGTCGAAACGAACAACGCCGGTTTTTACGTCTACAGAATCGACGGCACGGGAACCGCGATGGCTGCCGAGAACATGATCCTCGGTTCGGCTGCGATGTTTGGTGCGAGAAGCCAGAAAGGCGAAAAATATTCATTTTATGATCCGGACGGCAGCGTCGGATCGGTGTACTACGTCCGTTATTTTGCGATGGACGGATCGGCCGACAATTCGCAAACTGTGGCGTCGGAGTTCGTTGGAGATCTTTCCGCGGTTGGCTCCGAATCGTCTGCCGAACTTAACCGACAAGGGGCGGAAAGCAAGCAACGGGGAATCATAAGAGAGGACCGCCTGACTTTGCCCAGGACGCTTGCCAGTGAGGTTAAAGATCAGGCTTTTGCCGACGATGCCACTCATACTTGGGTGGTAGGTCAGCCGGGCGCCCGCATTGGTGTACGGCGTGAAGGGTTTTATCGCGTGACGAAAACAGAGCTTCAGACTGCGGGGTTTAACGTCAATGGAGATTCGAATTTGTGGCAGCTCTACCGTGAAGGCGTTGAACAGGCAATAATCGTCGGCCCGAACGGCGATTATATAGATTTCTTTGGACAGGGCGTAGACAACCCGGAAAACGACATGGCTATATACTATCTCGTTTCGGGCCCGAGCG
>CADEEU010000261.1 GCA_902826385.1 uncultured Acidobacteriota bacterium
GTCGTTGCCCATCGAGTTTTTGTAGAGCAAGCGGTTGTCGCCCGGCATCGCGTCCGAATAGCGGCGATAGTTAAAATACGCGGCATTAGATGGTTCGATAAAGGCGGCGGTCGGCTTGCCGTCCGTCACCATGACGATCTGCTTCATGTCCTTTCGCTGGGCGGTCAGGATGCGGCGGGCGAGCTTTAGCCCTTCGGCGGTGTTCGTGTGATAAGGTCCGACCTGCGTCGAGGCGAGTTTGGATATCGGCAATTCCTCTGCGCCGTCGTGAAACAAAACAATTTTCAGGCTGTCGCCCGGATACTGTGTGCGGATGAGATGTGCCAACGCGATTGCAACCTTTTTCGCCGGAGTAAAACGGTCCTCGCCGTAGAGGATCATAGAGTGCGAGCAATCGAGCATCACGACCGTCGCGCAGGATGAAGTGTAGTCTTGCTGCCGGACATAAAGATCGCTGTACTCCAGGTTCAACGGAACACCGAGACCTTCACGCGCGATGGCGGACATCAGCGTTGCGTTTACGTCAAGATTGATCGTGTCGCCGAATTCGTATTGCTTTGAACTGAGCGCGGCTTCAACGCCCGTGTCCAGATGCGGCGTCTCATGCCGGCCGATTGAGGATTTGCCCATTGACCCGAGCAATTTCTGCAATGTCTTATAGCCAAGAAAATCGAGGCCCTTATCAGTCACCTCGAATTTGATGTTCCGCGGCAGCGGTTCGCCGATCTCGCCCTGCCCGTTTCCGTTACCGCGTTGATCTCGGCGCTGTTCCTGCGGAATTTCCTTTAAATCGAGATAACCTTCTTCGACCAGACGCTCGATCAGTTTGTTTATAAGCTCTTCCAGCAGCGAACCGCGAAACTTGCCTTCGTTTTCGGCCAGCATTTTCTCGACGTCATGTTCGTTGAGAATTCCCTTTTCCAGCAGAGCTTTTAGGATCGCCTGCCGCAACGCATCGATTGAATCATCCGGATTATTACGCTCGCGCGTCCACCAATAATCGTCGTTGTAACCGGAATCGAGCATGGCGTCGGACAGCGATTCCATCAGCTCGCCAAGGTCGACCCCGAACACATCAAAGCCGTTGAATTTTGAGTAGCGTATAAACTTCATCTCGTCCGTCCGATAAAAATTTGCAATCGGAAGCTTTTTTAGAGTAATCTGCAATTACCCAAGTTGTACCCACAATTTAACTCTCTCCAAAAACTTAGCATAGAACTCTCTCCGGACTGAAATTTTTCGAAAGGAAGGAACCTCATACGTATGAAGAAGTTTTTGGTAAGCATTCTGGTGCTTTTCGTTTTTGCGGTCACTTTACCGCTCACGGGTTACGGACAAAGCTATTGCCGAAAAAGCTTTCGCGGCGATAGGTCGAATTATCGTTACTCCAACTACGGCTATAACAATCGCCGTTACAACAACCGTCGCTACAATAACCGAAGGTCTTATCGAAGCCCGAACTATCGAACCGCTGGTTACTATGACAACGGAGGCGGGTACTATCGCAGGCCGAGCTTTTACCGGCGTCACCGAAATCTGGTCAATATGGGAATCGGTACCGGCGCCGGTGCTTTGCTTGGCGGATTGGTTGGCGGCCGCCGGGGTATAGGCTGGGGAGCCTTGGCCGGGGCCGGAGCATCCGCACTTTACACTTACAAAATACGCCCGAAACAACGGCGCTATTGATTCGTCTCTTACGCCGCACACACTCGTTGTGTGTATTTCCGTTCACCCTCTTTCGCGGTGTCGGTCGCTGTGAGAAACGACCGGTACCGCGAACTCCTCATCTTGGCTTGCGCACCATAACGCTAGATCATATCCGATTTAGTGTCCCTAAATGGCCTTAAGATCGGACGCAATTCGTCTAAACTATTGCGATATATTGCATTTATGGTTTTGGCACGGCCATTGCCAAATGTATCAGCGTAGAGGGCAACGCCTTCAAATAATTTGAGAAGTTTTACAGGGGGAACAGCAATGAAAAAATTTACTATTTCGTTTTTGATGGCGGCACTGGTGGCAGTAATGATTCCGATGATGTCGGTTGAGACGAACGCACAGACGTATCTCAGATCACGCAAGGTGACCCGCACCTACGTAACACCGACCAACAAGAAGCCAAGCTTATATCGCAGACACCGTAACCTGATCAATATAGGTATCGGAACCGGTGCCGGTGCATTGCTCGGCGGATTGATAGGCGGCAAGAAGGGTGCGTTGATCGGTACCTTGGCCGGTGCAGGTGGTTCGGCACTGTACACCTACAAGATCAATCCGAAGAAAACGCGTTATTACAGAACATACCGCAATTACTAAGTTGACAACTAAAGAACGAACCGGGGAAGGTGCAAAAGAGGCTGTCGAAAGGCAGCCTCCTTTTTGTTCTACAGACCGGATGTCGCGGTTTTGTAACCGACATAGAGGTCGGAAAGACGCTCCGCGGACGCCGGATCGCTGCGCGAGAGCAACGTTATAATTTCATCGCGAGTGTTAGTCAGAGTTACGATTTGCGGCTTTTCCTGCTGGGTGTAGATGGTCGATTCGGCGCTGTCCAACTCTGCTCTTGCATCGGTGTAGAACGTGCTTATGTTCTGGCGCCCAGTCTCGTATTCGCCGCGGCGAGCATTGATCGTGGCGGAGGCGAGCGTATTCAATATCTGGCTCCGTCGCAGGTCGCGTTTAGTTTTATCCACCTCCAGCGTCAGGGTCCGGTTCGAAAGCCACATCGGCACCAGGCCGAGCAAAAACGCAACCAGCGCAACTGCTGCCCACACCGTCAGTCTGCGAACAAAACTGCTTCGGTCCGCCGACCGGTCTTCAGAAACTCGCAAATCGTCGTTGTCCATAATCCTCCAGTTTAGTTGTAGCCTTCCAGATCGGTGAGGTCTTCGTAGATCATCCCACGCCGGTCGCGTTTTGCTTTTGTTACGGCCTCAAAACCGCCGTCTTCGGTGCGTGAAATTTTATTTTGGGCATAAAGTCCTTCCAAAACGAATTCACACGCCGAGACAAGTCTAGCCTTGTCCTTCTTATTGAAATCGAGCGGAACGAGCGTCGATTCGATCAGGTCGGGAACGCTTTCCAGAAGCAAAACGCATTCGTCCGCCGACGCCGTGTCCGACAGCAAAATTTTGTTCCCCTGCTCGAACCATTGAACCGCGCGTTCGAAATCTATCCCGAGGAAAAACCCTTCAAAGATGACGCCGCTGGCGCGTTTTACCAAATCTTTCGCAAGCCGCGCTGCCCCGATCTGCTCGCCCTCGTACTCGAGCTCCATTTTGCCGGTCATCGCCGGAAGCGCGGCATAAATATCGGAAATACGCGGCACGATCTCGGTTTCGCCTGTCATCAGCGATCGCCGCTCAGCGTTCGACACGGCCGACTCAAGGGCGGTGATAGAAAATCGCTGTGACACGCCCGAGCGTTTCTCCACCCTCTGATCGTCACGCGCTTCGAACGCGATCTGCTCGATTATCTCCGAGATAAAATCAGGCACACTCACGACGGCATCCCGTTCGGTCCACGCCTCCTGCTGCGTGATCGAAGCACTCAACTGCACGTTCACCGGATAGTGCGTGTGCACCTCAGCCCCTATGCGGTCCTTGAGCGGCGTGATGATCTTTCCGCGTGCGGTATAGTCTTCCGGGTTTGCGCTGAACACTAGCAACACGTCCAGCGGCAGCCGCACAGGATAACCTTTTATCTGCACATCGCCTTCCTGCATGATGTTAAAAAGCCCAACCTGGATCTTGCCTGCAAGATCGGGCAATTCGTTGATCGCAAATATCCCGCGGTTCGCTCGCGGCAGCAGGCCGAAATGGATAGTCAACTCATCCGATAAAAGATGCCCGCCTTTCGCGGCCTTGATCGGATCGACGTCACCTATGATGTCGGCAATTGTCACGTCCGGCGTCGCCAGCTTTTCGACAAACCGATTGTCCCGCTGCACCCAGTCGATCTTCGTCTCGTCGCCATGCAGCTCGATTGTCTGACGCCCATACGCGCTCAAGGGCGAGAACGGATTGTCGTTTATCTCCGATCCGGCGATGATCGGTATCTCGTCATCCAGCAATTCGGTAAACTGCCGTAAAATCCGGCTCTTCGCCTGCCCTCTTAGGCCCAGAAGAATTAGGTTGTGTTTCGACAGAATCGCGTTGACCAACTGCGGAATCACCGTCTCTTCATAGCCGAGAATGCCCGGAAACAACCGCTCGCCCGACCGCATTTTTGCGATCAGGTTCGAGCGCATCTCGTCCTTAACGCCACGCATCACGTAACCGCTCGTCCTTAATTCACCCAGTGTCCGTTCATTTGGCATAAGCGTATTCTATCGCAGAGATGGCGAAAAAGATTTAATCTTGAAGCTTTTTCGTTCATCCCCACGGCCTTTCTCAAATCTTAAGGCCGCAAATCCAGCCCTTGTTCAAAGCCGACGCTCATCTAAAATGCCCACATTACGCACGCCAATTGAACCGAGATTTGCGATCCGAGATTGAGATTTTCACAGCATGGATACTTAGTTTAGAATTGCAGATTTCAGATTTGAAATCTCGGATTTGAAATCTAAAATCTGAAATCTCAGATCCTAAAGGTGATCTCAATCTATATCTTCCAACCTGATCCCAGGGTCGGCGATTTTCTGCTTTAGCCATTTCTCATGCCGTCGACGAAAGTCATCCATCTCCGCGTCGAATTCAGCGAACTCCGCATCCTGTTTCTTTCGTGCTCGTATGCTATCGGTCAGAAACTTCACTCCTCTGATTTCGCTGTTTTTCAGCGATTCAATCCACCCATTTAGCTGTCTGGATATCGATTTGGCATTTTCTATCAAATTTGAAATTTCAGATTTGAAATCCGAAAATCTCCGCGACCGCTCGCAAAGCCGGAGCATCGACCTGCTTTCACCCGCCGAGCCTTTTGCTATGTACAGAAAATAAATGAGTTCCGCGGTAGTGCCGCGCTCGAAACCTTCCGCGATATTATTCGAAATTGAAACCGCTGCCCGTTCAAGCTGGTTTTTCGTGTCACCTAGACCCCGGAAGTCTCCGTTGTTGGTAAACTCAAACACCTTAAGCGCGAACTCGATAGCAGTTTGCCAAACGGGAAGCTCTTCAAAACTCGAATATTTCATATATCATTCTTAGGTTTTATCTAAAATTTCAGATTTCAAATCTGAGATCAAACGTATCCTTAATTTCAAATCTTAAATTTCAG
>CADEEU010000262.1 GCA_902826385.1 uncultured Acidobacteriota bacterium
CGCGAACATATTTGCCTAAAACGCGAGCATTATTTCCATAACCACGCGGATGCGGCACGCCCGAGCCAAAACTTCGCACGCCGCTGTCGGACGCGATCATCGTAAACGGCTGGCGCATAATGTTCTGCACGTCTTCCTCACCCATTACGCGATAGACCATCTGCGCTCCGCCCTTCTCGTACATTTCCAGAATCTGGTCGATCTGTGCGTCCAGCTTTTTCTTGCCCCTGGCCAACTGCGTGATCTCGAGAATGTTTTTGCCGTTGTATTCCGGATTCGCACGATAGCTCGCAACGTAAGCAAAGCTAAAATCCTTAAACTCTTTCTTCTTCAGATCGTCTTTCATTTCCTGCACGATCTTTTTTCGCGTTTCCGGATCGGCTATTCGCTTCTTGCCTTCTTCGCGTCCGCCGGCGATGGCCCAGTTCGGTATGCGCGAATCCAAAGATGTCGAAGACGCTGTGTAAGCATATTGATCGACCGTCACCTGCAGCCCGCGTTTGCGAGCGGCCTCGACCAGTCCGATCGTCCTAAGACTGTCGCCCCACAACGCTTTGCTGGAGATCTTAAAGTGCGATATCTCGACCGGCATATTCGCCTGCTCGCCGATATTGATCGCTTCGTTTACTGCTTTGACGACCTCGGTGCCCTCGTCGCGGATGTGGCTGGCGTAGGTGCCGCCGTATTTCGATGCGGATTTCGCCAGCTCGACGACCTCTTCGGTTTTTGAATAAGTGCCCGGCACATAGATCAGTCCCGTCGCAAATCCGACCGCGCCTTCCTTCATGCCCTGCTCGACGAGTTCGTTCATTTTCCGCTGTTCTTCCGGTGAAGGGTCGCGATTCTCAAGGCCCATAACCTTCGATCGGACCGAATTATGCCCGATCAGCGTGCCCAAGTTTACGGCCAGCGGCTTCGTCTTAAACCGTCCGAGAAACTCGCCGATATCCGTGGCCGAGCCGCCGCAGTTGCCGGTGATCAGCGATGTAACGCCCATTCGGACAAAATTTTCAGCGGTCGGGTTGCCGAAAATATCCTCAGTATGTGCGTGAACATCGATAAATCCGGGTGCTGCGATCTGTCCTTTTGCGTCGATAACATGTTTTGTATCGGCGTTCTCGACCCGGCCCACCTGGGCGATCTTTCCGTCTTTAATGGCGATCGCGCCGCGAAACCAAGGGTTGCCTGTGCCGTCGACGATCCGGGCGTTAATGATGACCAGATCATAAGGTTCGACCGTCTGCCCGAAAGAGGGAAGAACAAACGACAAGATCAAACTTACAAGCACCAGGCAGGATTTGCTGCCATTGGTTTCTTCGCGAATAGTCATAGTCAACGTAGGTTCAAGCAAACTACAGATAAAAAAGCATTCTTTCTCGGCGAACTCTGCGACAAACTCTGCTCCCTCTGCGTTAGATTAAATTGAACGCAGAGGCCGCCGAGGTTACGCAGAGTTCGCTGAGAAACCTCTTCTCGTCATTTCGCCTCCGCCACAGGCTCGTCGTCTTCGTACGGATTATGCAGAATGACAGGCTGAGCTTTCCGCCGCAGCCGCATGTTTAAGAATTCGACCACGATGGAAAACGCCATCGCGAAATAGATATATCCCTTCGGAATCTTCTGATCAAAACTTTCGGCCACCAGCATCACGCCGATGAGCAGCAGGAAAGAAAGCGCCAGCATTTTCACCGTCGGGTGGCGCTGGACAAAGTTGCCGACCGGGCCGGCGAAAAACATCATCGCGGCGATAGATATTACGACGGCCGCAATCATTATCCAGATGCCGTTCTCGCCGAACTGTGTGCTCACCATGCCGACCGCGGTGATCACCGAATCGAGCGAAAAAACAATATCGAGAACGACGATCTGAGTGATCACTCCGGCAAATCCCGAATAGACTTTTTTTGCCGAGTGCCCCTCTTCACCTTCGAGGGAACCGTGTATTTCGTGCGTCGCTTTCGCGATTAGAAATAACCCGCCGATCAGCAGCACCAGGTCTTTGCCTGAAATTTCCTGCCCCCAAATTGTAAACAAGGGCGCCGTCAGACCGATCACCCACGAAAGTGAAAAAAGTAGTATGACCCGCATGATAAACGCGAGCGAAAGACCTATATAACGCGCCTTCGCCTGCTGATCGGGTGGCAGTTTGCCGGCGAGAATCGAAATAAAAATTACATTGTCGATGCCAAGCACGAGTTCGAGAACCGTAAGCGTAGCGAACGCGATCCAGACATTTGGGTCAGCAAGAAATTCCATAAAAAGATTGTGTTCTTCAAATGAGAAATTTGAACTAGAAGATTATACAACGAGAGAGAAAATAATGATGAATGGTGAGCGGGGATTGATTCCTCTATTGCCGAGCGACAAGCCATGCTTTTCCGCTCGGCGATAGGGAAGCGTTCAAAAACCCTCGGCCAAGTTTTTCTTCGCTCGACTAATTGGACGCTCTGCACGGTCGAGTCACAGCTTTATCGGCAGCCCGCCGGGCCTCCATGTTGTGCGATCGAGTCGGCTTTAATGTGTCCGTGACGCAAACGGAATTTTTCGCGATCTTTACGACGACAAGATAGGACATCGTCTTCGACACGTCTTCGGGGTCCACGCTCACGTTGTAGCGGACGATCAGCGCCACCGGCGTTTTGCCCTTCATCCTCCACTCGGCCTTCTCGCCCAAGCTGGAAAATCCGCCGCCCCCGATCCGCCAAAGATTCAGCTCCGTCTTCTTGCCCCGCCCGTCGATCACATTCACCGACTGCCGCAAATCACCCTCCAACACCTGCAGCTTATAACCACCCACACCCCTGCACTCGCCAAGGTACGAGCCACCCTCATCCGGATTCGATTCCAGAGTCTTGCAGGATTTTTCGTCAAGGTTCGTGTAAACACTAGTATTCTGAGCGGAGATGGTGATCGCGGTGAGTGATAACACAGCAATTAGGATCAGGATTTTCATGCCCAAATTATCGCACAAAGTCGGAATTAGTTGTTTTCTTCCGTTCCGTTCTATTTCCTCTTCTTTCGTGGTTGGTTTCTTAACTTGCAGAAAAAGAGAAGGTTAACACCGAACAAGAGAATAAGAAGATAAGAAAGCTTCGGAGCATCGATAGAGCAGCCCCAAGCCTTAAGCTGCGGAGCAGCGACAGAATGTAGCCCCAGGTGAAGCAAAGCGGAACCTGGGGTCAGGCGGGAATTGGCCTAAAGCCCACGAAGTAGGCGACAGACTACTCGTGCTTCAGTCGCCAACGGCGACCAATATTAAAGCCTGGGGTGCGGTGAGCAATAGCGAACGAAACCCCAGGACAATCACGCCACGACCAACCGGTCGCTGTAGGCGACCAACAATCACGCACACGCCGTATTCGTCGCCTTCAGCGACGGCCATCCACCGCGCACCAAACCCAGGGGTCCGCCAAAGGCTCCACCCTGGGCTTTAATATCCGTCGCCGTTGGCGACCCTTCTTAAAGTGGAAATTGCAGATGAAACGCCTGTGTTAAGAACCGTTCTACATCATGAATAAAATCGCTCACGTCGTCGTCCGGTACAGTCACGTCTGCTTTGCGGTGAATAAAATTATTTCGTCGCTCAATGAAATCAGTTGCAATAGACGGCACATTCGGATATTATTTCACAACGGTCGTTGTGCCGCATTAAGATAGTTAGAACAAACCCACAAATGAAAAAAATCGAAACCCCACAAGAGAATGAAGACAATCTAAGCGACGAGGAATTTGACGAGAGGGAGGCGCGGGAGCGGTATCCTTGGTTGTATGAGAAGAACAATGGATCGGAGCGTCGGGATTGGTCGTATGACGATGAAAGACCCAATTAAGCCCGAAACATCAGAAGGTGCTTGAACGGGAGCGGGCAAAGTGGTTTGCGCACCAGCACTATGTTGGGCTGAACGGCACGAACTATCATTTTCTTCATGAACTGACGGACGAGCACCTGCCGGACCTTCAGTTTACGCGTTACAACAACCTGTTTGTCGCCCGTCCGGCAAATGCCTATCTTGAAACGTCCGTTGTGCGGAAACCAAGGCGGCGATTGTTCGGCGATTTTTGGCGTGAGGACGAGTTGGTGCTGCTTTTTGCCGATACCGGTCTTGGGAAAAGTGCCCTGGCGGTGCAAATCGCACGGGCTCTTGCGGGCGGTGAAAAAATCGAGCCGTTCGAGATGCAGACCGATCCGCAGCGTGTTCTCTATTTCGATTTCGAGTTGACGGACGAGCAGTTTACGGCCCGTTACAGTGACCCGGATACGGACGCAACCGCAAGTTCAGACGCTTCGGATCAGGGAAACCCCGAACGGCTTTTTCCGCTCAACTTTATCCGCTGTGCACCGCGCGAAGATTGGGACGTTCCCGAAGAGTTCGAAGACCTTCACAACTTTATCGTCCATTCCATCGTGGACACGATCCAGTTTGTCGAAGCAAAGGTCGTCATCCTCGACAACCTGACTTGGCTGTCCGCAAGCACCGAAAATACGGTTGCGGCACAGCGACTGATGAGAATGCTCCTGGCGCTCAGGAACCGGCTGGGGCTTTCGATTTTGGTGCTTGCCCACACGCCGAAAATGCGCGGCGGCCTGCCGATCGACCTAACTCACCTGCAAGGGTCGAAGATGCTCGCGAACTTTGCCGACAACGTCTTCGCCATGGGCCGAAGCAGTAATTCGCCCGACCTCAGGTACCTGAAACCGATCAAACAACGGAACTCTGCCGTAAGTTTTGACGAAAAAAATGTGCCCGTGATGCGGCTGGGCAAACAGGGCCGCATGCTCGGATTTACGTTCGTCGGTCACGAACCCGAAAGCCGTCACCT
Organism: uncultured Acidobacteriota bacterium; assembly: GCA_902826385.1. Taxonomy (GTDB): domain Bacteria; phylum Acidobacteriota; class Blastocatellia; order Pyrinomonadales; family Pyrinomonadaceae; genus OLB17. Next base: position 4,822 of record CADEEU010000262.1, read on the forward strand.
CGAAGGCCATCTTCACGGAGCCGCACTGACCGAAGCCATCCGCCGCGATCGAATCACGCGGGCTGTGGAATTGGCCAACGGCGGCGACACGTTTCGCGAAATCGCCGAAAAGCTGGGCGTTGGAGTTTCAAGCATTACAAGGTTCTTGAAGGATGATGAGGCAAAAACGCCGATTCTTGCGCCGCCTTGCGCCGGTTGCGCCGACACCACGGCGCGGCGCAAAAATCGCGATATTCGACAGCGGGGACAAGGAGCTAAATAGAATGCTAAGCCTTAAAGACAACCCGGCCGCCGACAATCGTCGCTACGACACCGCCGTGAAACTGCCAGCCGTCGAATGGGGAATTTTTCGATTTAGAGCGGGAATCGGCGTTGCGGTAGGTCCAGGTT
>CADEEU010000263.1 GCA_902826385.1 uncultured Acidobacteriota bacterium
TTTACGGTAGCAACAAAAGTCGAATGTGACCACGTGAGCGGCGAAACCGAGACGTGTTCGCCGGTCTGCGGATTCAACTGTTCCGCAAGAATTCCGGAGGGCAGGGCGGAGGACGCTACCCATTTAAGCGTTTCCAGAGCGGGCATCAGGTCGTCTGCCGACTTTGCGGTCGCGATGTGGTAATCGGCCAGCCAGAGCGTGCAGATAAACCAAATGTTTCCCGTAAAATCATTTGACGCTCGCATATAACCGTCGTTCTCGAATCGGGCAATGCCGCCGTTCGCTGCCAGTTTTTCTCCGATTGCGGCCATCGTGCCGGCAACTTTATCATCATCGGGAGGATAGCACTCGAAATAAAAGGTACTGAAAAGCGACGCGTCGACCGTTGTGTCGGAGTTGACCGGAGCGTTTTCGCTTATTTCGATCGAGCGGACAAAACGTCCAAGCTCGTTGCTATAAAGGTGCCTGGTCATTGCCCGGACGATCTCGTCTGCCGCTGTATTATATTTGGCGGCCCGTTCGTGTTCGGCAAAGAGGCCCGCAAACTTAGCCGCGGCCCGCAAGCCGCCAACGACGGTCGCGCATGTGAAAGTGTGTACGCCGCGACGGTCTTCCCAAAGGTTCCAACTCGGATTCGGCAGTTTTAGCACCGGATCGCGAAAATTTACCATAAAGTCCGCACTCGACACCACCATCTTTTTATAAAGACGATGAGCAAATTCAATGTCGCGGAACTTATCATAGTGCTGCCATAGCGCCCAGATAACAAGTGCCGTTTCGTCTTCCTGTATCGGCACCAGCTTTGTGTTCGACCACGTGTCCCACGCAGCGTGCCAGCCGGAAGCGACAGTTCCGTCAGCATTATATTTCTGTAAAAAATATCCGCCGGGATGGATTATGCGGCTGCAAAAGTCGAAAAACTTCCTGGTGATATGCGGATAGCCGGCCAGATCCAACGCGTGAGCAACAAATGCTCCGTCGCGTGTCCAGAGGTAGCTGTAATGATCGGTCGCACGTTCTGTAACGTCGGAATCGTTGGCAGCAAGAATCGCGCCGTCGCGGTCGATCTGGGAATGGACGATAAGCAGCGACCGCTTGTACATCTCGACAATCTCGGGCGAAAGATCCCGAAAATCGGTGTCGTTTTTATTGACCCACGCACGCCAGTAATTCTCAGTATAGTCGAAATACTTTTGCGGCAGACGGTTCAGGACGTGAGCATTAAGCCGCGTGACTTCGTCATAGGAAGTGCCAGCCGCGATCCAATAATAAAATTCGAACGATGCCTGCGGCTCGATCGACTTGTAAACGCCAATAGTAGAGTCGACCGAGCCTTCGGTAATCGCCACCCCATTAAGATTTCCATCCTCGGCGTCCCGCCACGTTCCTTCCATGTCGCGGAACGCTTTGCGTCCGGTCGTGAATGCACTGAAACCTGGTTCGGTGCCGATCAGGAAGTAACGATGTTTTTTGTAGTGAATCAGCGACCCCGTATCCGGATCGTAGTAGGCGTTGTCGCCGACCCTGTTCTCGTAAATACGAAAATCGTGATGAAAGAAGACACGGATGTCTTGTGCGTTTTCGGCCGTATTTGTAACGCGAACCTTACGCAGGAAAATATTTTCGTGGCTGGCGACCGTATCGTTTGAAACTATTTCGATTCCGAGTTCGGCGTTCTTTAGCTCGACGTTCGTAACCAGCGTTTCGGGCAGATAACATAGCTTTCGGTCCCAACCATCGGAAAAGACCCACGAAAAAGATCCATCCACCCAAACGCCGAACCGAAACGGAAAACCTTCGGTATGATTCTCCTGCCCAACGTGCGGAAAGTAGACGTCGCGAATCTGATATTTATCGTCGAAAGTTACGAGAAGGCTGCCGTTTCCGACCGGTATGTCACGCATATTTAACTGTCGAGTCTGCCCACCATTCTGACCGCTTTTTCAACAATCTCTCGCTCGTTCTTAAAAACCAGCATAATCAATGCTTCGTCGACATCTACCCAGCGAGCTTCAGTAACCTCGTGATCATGGTCGGTGACATCGCCTGAAGTGTACTGCATCAAAAACCAGTGAACCCGCTTGTGAATTCGGCCCCGAACTCCGTCGCGTTCGGCGGTGAACCAGTACTCTGTTTGATCGATCTTGCCCAGCGGCTCTGTTTCGATGCCTGCCTCTTCGCGAACTTCGCGAAGGGCGGCTTGCTGTTCGGTCTCGCCAGGATCGACCATGCCCTTCGGCAGCTGCCAGCGCCTCTCTGGATTAGTCAGGATCAACGCAACCTCAACGCGTTCGCTGATCTTGCGGAAAGCCACGCCGCCGGCTGACACCTGGTCAAAGGTTACAAGTTTTTCATCTCTGCCTTTCATCGGGTTCCATTTACGGCTTGTTCGACCGCGGCGTCCAGATCGACTTTTATCTTTTCGTCGAAACCGGTTATCTTTTTGACCATCCGTCCTTCGCGGTCGAAGATCGCCGTCTGCGGAATTGCTGTATCAGCCCCAAAAACGAAAGATGTCAGTTCGTTTTCTGGGTAAGCAAGCGGATAGTCTATCTTTAATTTTTCAACAAATTCGGGTACTTTGGGCTTATCTTCGTCACCTCCGACATGGAGTCCAACGATATGGAGCTCGTTACCATATTTACTTTTTAGCTCTTTCAAATGCGGAATTTCTTCTATACACGGCAGACAATAAGTTGCCCAGAAGTCAAGAATGACGGCCTTTCCGCGTAGGTCCTTTAGTTTTTGAATACTGCCGTCAAAGCCGGTCCAGCTCATTTCGGGTAATGGTTTTAATGGGCGGGCCTGAGCATCTTTTAACGGAATATCATTTATCGAAATCGGCTTATTTCCGACCGCGATCGGAGCGGCCGCCGGACGGCAGGCGAGAGACGAAAGGCAAAAAGCAAAAATCAAAAGGCAAAACGTTTTCATTCCAACATCATTTTACACAAAACCGGCTGAAACCAGCGGTCGACATCGGCCTAGTTACCTTTACATTTCGCCCTCGACTTTTTACCTTGTAGCGCGATGTCTGTTTATCCAAAGGAGGTCAATAGACGATTTTTGTCGCCAGAGTTTACCGGCCGGGCGGACGGTTGTAGCTCCGTCGGCACGAGTGCGAGCTTTGAGTGCGGATCGTTTGTCCGAATGTCGCTTGCTATCGATTTCAGCAGTCGGGCCATAAAAGACGCGCGGTTTCAGAGCAACGGTTGTGGATACATGATCGCGGCGGCCGACAAAATCGCCGAAAATCTGATCGGTCGGGAACTGACCGATCTTCATTCGGTCGGGGAAATGGAATTCATCCGAACCATCGAATTCGAACTCGGCGATATTCCTAAACACCGGATTCAATGCCTTCACGTCGTGCTCGAAGCGTTACGAGCCGCTCTTGCGGACTATCGTGCGTACCTGATCGAAGAGTTCCGGGGCGAAAAGCCTTTGATTTGTACTTGTTTTGGCGTTTCCGAGGAGACGATCGACGCATTTATTTTGGCGAATTTACCGGATTCCGTCGAGCAGGTCACCGAGGCCTGCCGGGCCGGGAGCGGATGCGGGTCGTGCCGGATGCTGATCCAGGAGATGATCGATGCACAAACCCGTGAGACCTCTGGCTAAAACACTCTCCGCTTGGGATATGCTATACTTTTTCTGCTGTTCTACAGGACTTTGGACTTTGATTTGCAGGAGTTTTTTTCGGGTCGTTCTGACTGCGACCCGCCCACATTGATCATTTTCAGTAATGGACGATCCCGCTAGTTTAGCTTTTTTCTTTTTCCTCGCTGATGCTTCAGAACCTATCGTGACGCCGACCTTTGGCTGGTCGGCACTGAGTATCCTGTCTGTGATATTTCTTGTTGCGGCTAACGGATTTTTTGTCGCCAGCGAGTTTGCGCTTGTTGCCGTAAGAAAATCTCGGATAGAAGCCCAGGCAGTGGAGGGCGACAGTTCTGCGATTAGATTGTTGGGGATGCTCAACAACCTAAACGCTTATATCTCGGCAACGCAGCTTGGTATTACGCTTTCGTCCCTTGGTCTTGGTTGGCTGGGTGAACCGGCTGTGGCGTCTTTGCTCGAACCGTTTTTATTGTGGGTAGGCGAGTTGACGGGCGCTACGTTTCTCGCGTCCGGAGCGGTGCTGCACACGATCTCATTTGTAATCGCTTTTGCTCTTATAACATTCCTGCACATAGTTTTTGGAGAGCTTGCGCCGAAAACGGCTGCTCTTGAATTGTCGGAACGAGTATCGTACTTAATTGCAGTCCCGCTGCTTCTTTTCTACAAGATTTTCTATCCGTTCATTCGCGTACTTGATTGGGCCGGAACCAAAACGGTGCGTTTATTCGGCCTGCATCCTTCGGGCGAACACGGCTCTAGTTACACGGAAGAAGAGATAAGACAGCTTATCCGAGTTTCGGAAGAAAGCGGCCATCTAAATGCCGAAGAGCGGGCTCTCATCAACAAAGTTTTTGAGTTTTCCGAAACGACCGTAAAAGAGGCGATGGTGCCGCGGACGGAGATCGTGGCGATTCCGGAAAATAGCGCCTTAGAAGAGATAGTAAGGGCATTTCGCCAACACGGATATTCTCGAATTCCGATCTATCGCGGTTCACTGGACGATATGCTCGGCTTTGTTCACAGCAAGGACGTGCTGTCGTACATTCTGCGACCGAAGGCCTTTAGGCTTGAGCGCATCATCCAAAAACCGATGTACGTCGTAGACACGGCTCGGCTCGAAGATGTTCTGCGGCAGATGCAGAAAGAAAAATTTCATTTCGGGTTTGTGGTCGATGAGCATGGCGGGGTTGAGGGCATAATTACGCTCGAGGACCTGTTAGAAGAGATCGTAGGCGACATCTCGGACGAGCACGACGATGAGGTTAACGAACAGATAAACGAACAACCCGATGGAAGTATTTTGCTGGATGGCGGCCTTGCCGTCCGCGATCTTAATCGCAGGCTCGATATGAACCTGCCTGTTTCGGAAGCGTATACAACGGTCGCCGGATTTTTGATGTCCGAGGCTGGTTCTATACTGTCGGCCGGCGACGAGGTGCCGTTCAACGGCCACACATTTACGGTTGAAAAGGTCAATAAAAGACGGATCGTACAGGTTCGGATGAACGAAAATAACTCTAAAGCCGAACCGTCCGAAGCGGCAGCCTGATCCACGTCTTTATTGAAG
>CADEEU010000264.1 GCA_902826385.1 uncultured Acidobacteriota bacterium
ACTTCCCGTCCGATGTCAGTCTAAAAGCCACGTACGACAGCGCCCTTCAACAGATGAAGAACGGCAAATACGAGAGCGTCAAGTATGTCGAGATCGACGGAATCAAAGGAGTTGAATGGCTTGAAACGATGCCGGAGGATAAAAGCGGTCCGCGACGTCACCAGTGGATAGCATTTCGGAATTATCTCGGCCAAAATCAGCAGTTGAACATAATGCTGTCAACAAAAGGCTCGAACTTTGACAAGCATCGGACCGACTTTCCGGCGATCATGTATTCGATGAAAATCAATAAGTAAGGTGAGAAACGGAAGTCTCTCGCGACTAAAAGCATCTGAGGGCCCGGATTAAGAATAATGACTTGCTTACGCCCTGGCTTTTAATAAGGCTTACTTCAACGCAGTGGTGACTTTCTGAAACGCTCTCAAGGCGGCAGCGGTGTCGAAAAATTCTATAAAGCTCGTGATTCGGCCGTTCTTCATCGTGTGGACATGCACCCATTCCGTCGAATAGTGCCGGCCGGTCGCCCGCACCGTTGCCGTCGATCGGCCAAGTACTACTACGCGGTCGCCTTTCGCAATGTACTCGCGAGGCTCGTAATCGGTTATTTCCTCAGCCTCGTTTACCAACTCGAAAAACTTTTCTACGGCCTTTCGCCCATGCCAAATGCCGCCGTGAGGAGCATTTTCGATCTCCGGCGCCGTCAGGTCTATATCGTCGGAAAGATGTTCTAGCAATCCGGATATGTCGCCGCGCCCAAACTTTTCGTAACACGCCCGAATGATTTCGGTGTTCGCATCTTCGTTCATCTCTACCTCGTTCCTGTCCGCGCAAACCTAATTGCGCGGGCTGTGAGCATGAGGACCGCGGATTTATGTTCGTCGGGATTATAGACCAGTTCTATGTAAGTTGAAAGTACAATTCTTACATATCGGACTAAATTGATACGTCGGTGAGGTAAGATATTGAAATATAAGAGCTTATGGGCGACAAAATGCCTGAATAGGAGTCAAGGCTCTATAACCGTCGGGGCATCCGAATGAGGAATAAAGCACTTACGGCATCGGGCCTCATATTTATCGCTCGCGCCGACCTCGACCCTGGCGTCCGATTCGACGGTTCGTTGCGTAAAATTGGCGGTTGCACCGCATTTGACACATATTGCGTGAATCTTAGTTATGTATTCTGCAATACATAAGAGCTGCGGCATGGGCTCGAATGGTTTTCCGGTATAATCCTGATCGAGACCGGCGATGATCACGCGCTTGCCTGAATTTGCCAAATCGTTCACTGCTTCTACCAGGCCGGCATCGAAGAACTGGCCTTCATCGATTCCGACAACCTGTGTTTCCGGCTGTATCTGTTCCATCAGCTCGGCGGAAGTGGTCACAGGTTTGGAAAGATGCTTTCGACCCGAATGCGACGCTATTTCTTCCACCGAGTACCGAGCGTCGATTATCGGCTTAAAAACCTGGACCTTTTGCCGGGCAATCGAGGCACGGTTCAAGCGTCGGATAAGCTCTTCCGACTTGCCCGAAAACATCGACCCGACAATTACTTCGACCCAACCCGCGCCGTTTTGCCTGTGCTTTCTGCGTTCCTCGGTGTTGTCGAACGCAAACTCTTCAACCATAAACAACAAGTACCTTTTTCTGAACCAATTTTTGGGGAAAAGGCAGATTAGCACGTACACAGGGCAATGTCATTTTGCGAACAAATAAAAAGACCGGACGAACAAGCCCGGTCAGAAATATCAAAAAGCAGTCAATCCGAATTTACCGAACTTTCGTGTTTTTTGGTGGCTTCATCTTTCTTTTTGTCCTACAGATCACGCAGATCACGACCAGTCATTTCCGTCGGAATTTTCAGACCCAGAATTCCGAGTATCGTAGGTGCTACGTCCGCAAGTGAACCGCCGTCCGCCAGGCCGGTTTCGCTGTTTTGAGGATCGATAAAATGAAAAGGCACGGGATTGGTGGTTCCTCTTGGGGCTCCGGCAAACTTCGGCTGCAAGTTCATCTGTTCGCAGCCGGGATGCGAAGATGTAATAACGGCAACTCCGTTTACCTCCCTGATCTTCTCGATAATTCCGCCGAGGCAGGTGTCGACAAATTGGACAGACTCGATCGTTTTTTCAAGATTGCCCGATTCCGACACGAGATCGGAGGCGGGAAAATTAACGACGAACAGTCCGGACTCGTCTGAGCCCAGGGTGCGAAGAACGCTGTCTGCGATCTTGAAACTCTGCGACTCCGGCTCTGAATCCAGATTCTCCAGGCCCGAAACCGGCAGGACGACCCTGCTTTCAAAGGTGCCGGCCTGATTCTCGCTTCCGTTCAGATAGCTTGAAACATGCAGCGATCTCGCCGTTTCGGTGATGCGATAGTTTCTAAAACCGCAGTACTCGAAAACGGACGTCAGCATGTTGCTTTCGACTTGTTCGGCGAATGCTACCGGCAGTGCAAATGAAGGATCGTATTCAGTTAGGCATACCGCTTCGACTTTCGGCTTTGCCACAGATGCGTCGGGCACGGCAATCGAGCGAACAAGCTGTCGCATTCCCTCGCTCTTATGATTAAAAAAGACGACCAGGTCACCATTCTTCACGGTCGCCATTGGCTCGTCCATGCTTTTTTCGATTACGATCGGAGCGATGAACTCATCGGAAATGCCGCGCAGAAAGGAAGCTCGTATTGCCGTGATCGCATCGAAGCTGCGTTCGCCTTCACCGTGAACAAGCATTGTGAAGGCCCGCGCCGTCCGTTCCCAATTCTCGCGGCTGTCCATAGCATAGAAACGTCCGCAAAGCGATGCTATCTTGCCGAGACCAATGTCGGCCATCTTGATCTCAAGTGCATCGACATAAATGTCCGCCGTACGCGGCTGAACGTCACGGCCATCCAAAATTCCATGCACAAACGCCTGACTAACGCCCGAACGCTTAGCCATTCGGAGTAATGCAAAAAGCGTCTCCTGAGTCGAGTGAACGCCGCCATCGCTCAACAAACCGACAAAGTGAACCGCCGAGCCGATGCCCGCCGCCCGTCCGAATGCCTTGAGCAGCACGTCGTTTTTTAAGAGTTCGCCGGTCTTAACGGAATTTTCAATTCGCGCCCCGTCCGTACGAATCGTGCGGCCCGCTCCTATCGTTCGGTGCCCAACCTCGGCGTTTCCCGGAGCATCGGCTGAGAGGCCGACGGGTACTCCCGAAGCAGCCAGAGTCGTGGACGGATACCGCTCGCATATCTCGTCGTAATACGGAGTGTGAGCCAGCGCGATCGCATTTCCATCGTGTTGGGGCGATACACCCCATCCGTCAAGAATGATCAACGCCAGCGGCCGTCTTGTCTCAAAGCTCATAGAGATTGATCGGTTTCGGAAAGAAGCTAAATGTGAAGAAGAGTGAAAAGCGAGGGCGCGTGTGCCGAACGTATGGGCACGTTAAATATTATACCCGAAAACTGCGTGCCAATGGCAAGGATTTAATAAGCGTTTGGTGCGGGCAGCTCCATCCAGCGTTCCGGATATTTTAAGCCATGAAAGCCGAATTTTTCGTACAGCGAATGAGCGTCCCTCGTCGCAAGCACCCATCGTCTAAGTCCCTGAAGATCAGGCTGGGCGATGATAGTCTCCATCAGCCACTTGCTTAAACCTCTGCCGCGAAATTCGCTAATGATAAACACATCGCCGATGTACGCAAACGTCGCACAGTCGCTTACGACCCTGGCAAAGCCAATCTGTTCGTCTTCTCGATATACGCCAAAGCAGATCGAGTTTGCAATTGCCGTTCGTGTTTGTTCAGGCGTGCGCTCCTGAGCCCAATAAGAATCTTCGGCTAGAAATTTCTGGATAGAATCGACGTCCAGCCGATCCTTGTCCGTATCTATAGTGAATTCTCCGCGCACCAATCTCATATTGGATCGCTTTTTTAGCCCCTTGTTTGAAAACTGGCCTTCGGCTGTCCGAGCTGATAAAACGCGCGTCGGCCGGGATAGCGGGCTGAATCGCCAAGGTCTTCTTCAATCCGAAGAAGCTGGTTATATTTTGCGATCCGGTCTGACCGGCAAAGGCTGCCGGTTTTGATCTGCCCGGCGTTGGTCGCAACAGCAAGGTCGGCGATAAACGTGTCTTCAGTTTCGCCTGAACGGTGCGAGATGACGGCGGTCATGTTGTTAGTGCGGGCGAGTTCGATTGCGTCCAATGTTTCGGTCAACGTGCCGATCTGATTAACCTTGATAAGGATGGAGTTGGCCGCTCCTTCGTCGATTCCCTTTTGCAGAAACTTGACGTTCGTAACGAACAGATCATCGCCGACGAGCTGAACAGTCTTCCCGACGGAATTTGTCAAATTTTTCCATCCTTCCCAATCGTTTTCGGCCATGCCGTCCTCGATAGAAATTATCGGATATTTTCCGCACCAGTCGGTCCAGTAAGCGGCCATTTCTTCCGACGACAGCTCGCGTTTGTCTGACTTTTTGAAGACGTATTTGCCGTTCGAATAAAATTCGCTCGCCGCCGGGTCCAGAGCCAGCATTACATTTTGTCCCGCTTTGTAACCCGCTTTTTCGATTGCTTCGAGAATGGTCTCGACTGCCTCTTCGTTCGATTTCAAATTCGGAGCAAACCCGCCTTCGTCCCCAACTCCGGTCGAATAGCCACGCGACTTCAGAACAGATTTCAGATTGTGAAATATCTCGGCGCCGCAGCGTAACGCTTCGGCAAAGTTTTCGGCCCCGACGGGCATAACCATGAATTCCTGAAAATCGACGTTGTTGTCGGCGTGGGCGCCGCCGTTCAGGATGTTCATCATCGGAACAGGCAGCGTCTTTGCGTTCGTACCGCCGATGTAGCGGTACAGCGGCATTTCCTGGACTGCAGCGGCTGCTCGAGCATTCGCGAGCGAGACGGCAAGAATTGCGTTGGCTCCCAACTTTGCTTTATTCTCCGTGCCGTCCAGGGCAATCATTACCTGATCGATCTGCGTTTGGTCAAGAGCATCGAGACCTTCGAGTTCTCGGCCAATTTTGTCGTTTACATTCTCGACCGCCTTCAGAACTCCCTTGCCCAGGTAACGAAGCTTGTCACCGTCTCTTAGCTCGACGGCTTCATTCTCGCCAGTCGAAGCACCGCTCGGTACGGCCGCACGGCCGGTAGTGCCATCT
>CADEEU010000265.1 GCA_902826385.1 uncultured Acidobacteriota bacterium
GCGGGATGCATGTGAAGCCCGCCGCGGACGATGCACGGATAGGTCACAAAGTCGTGCACAATGCGAAGACCGACAAGAAAAATAAAAACGTACAACGCTTTCCACGGGTTGTCTGAAAAACCGGCCGTCGTTATCACAATCAGACCTATTGCAGCCGGTCCCAGCAGAGGAACGAACTCGAATACTCCGGCAAGAATTCCAAGAAGCAACGCGTATTTTAGCCCCATCATATAGAACCCAATGGTGCAGATCGTTCCGATCAAAAAACACGATATCAGCTGTGCCCGCGTGTAGGCCGCGAGAGTCGTATTGACGTCCTGCATTACAAGCTCGGCCCGCATCCGGTATCGGCCCGCCGGGAAAATTCGCAAGACCGCAAGCCTTATGAGATTTACATCTTTCAGAAAAAAGAACGCAAGGATCGGTACCAAAATGAACCACGGAATGTAAGCTACAAAACCCAGTAAAAAGCTGCCAAACCCTGTCGTGATACGCTCACCGAGAACGACCGCCTGTTCATTTATCCTGGTCTGAAGGTCTTCAGGCATACGCAGTCTGTCAAAGCGTCGGTTCAAGTCGTTAAAGCTTTGACGTATGTTCGCCGCGTATCCCGGCAAATTTGCCCCGAACTCCCTTCCCTGCTCAGCCACGAGCGGAGCAATGTTCGAGATGCCTGCGCCTAGAACGGTAAACACGATTGCGTACGAAATAATAATCGCGAGCGAACGCGGCATGATCTTCTCAAGGCTGCGGGCCTTGAATGGACGGCGGATCAGCTTTACCAGCGGATCGATTAGATATGCGAAAAAGACAGAGAGCACCAACAGAAAAAACAAATAGGTCAGCGAAGAAATAATACTGACAAGAAAACCGCCGATAAATAAAAGCAACAGCGTGACGGCGACGATTCGAAAAACCGTGCCGGTCGATATCGCGGAACGATCGAACGAAACCACTACCGGCTTTTCGACTACCGTTTCCGGTTCGAAAGTTACCTGAGGGGCAGGAGCTGTTTTTTGGATGTCGTCGCTCATTTACTGGCCGCGGGCGATGCCGTCGGTTTTGCGTTTCGGTCGACCTCGATTGGACCGCTGTCGGGCTTTGAGTGATCTTCCATGAGAAAGCGGTCGGTCAGGTTGACGATCGTGCCGGGAAAGAATGGAAAATTCGATCCGATAATTATTGCCCTGCCGTCGTCCGAAAGCTTTCTACGGTTTGCGTCATACGGCACATTAGCGTTAACGAATGACTTGTCCTCGCTGTCCATAACAGCGTTGTCCTTGCGGCGAAAGACGACGATAAACTTAAAATCGGCGTTCCGCATTGCCTGAAGGTCGGTCTCAAGACTAGCGACCGCCGGAGATGAGCTTACCGGAGCAGGCGTTTGTGCCGACTCGATTATTCGCTGATTTGGTGTGCAGCCAATAAACGCTGGAACAAGAAGTATCGCACAGGCGTAGTTAATCCAGTTCTTTCGACTAGCTGCCAAGATTCATATCCCCCTATTCTTACTCTTCTCTTTCTTGTTCAGCTCAAGAGCCCTCATTGTTGTCAAAATTCGCATTTCCGGACCTCTCGTCATTGGCCTCTTGTTCATCGAGCATCTTTTTCTCCTCCGGCGTTTCGGGTTCGACCTCTACCGAATCCGGAGCAGGTTCTCCTTTTTGCTCGCGGATCTTAAAGATACGAGCCTCGTCGTCTTCATAGATCATTTCCACCCAGCCGCTTTCCAGCGCTTTGGCGATCATCTGATCATTTTCTTTTGCGTCAGCAAATATGTAGTTTGCACCAAAGCGTTCGCGAATGATCGGCCCGGCGTCTTCTGTCTTGCCGTCGGTTATCTCCGTCAGCAGTTTGTAAAGATCCGGATTCTGCGAGAAAAGATAGTTAGGGTCGAGTCCATAAACGTAAGTGTGTTTGGTATTGAAAAAAAACAACTTTGGAAAATCGTCCCAGTTACAGTTAAAGATGCGGGCACCGGTTGGAATGTTCTCTTTTCCGTTTGCATCTAACCCGGTAGCCCACTCCATCGAACGGCGATATTTATCATTAGGTTCGTTGTCTTTGAGCGTGTTCATCAAACCCGGTTGGTCGACGCCCAGCCAGCCCAGTCCGACGGTGTTGATGTAAAAATATCCTATGAGGACTATGCCCAACACCCAAACGGCCGCCATCCTCGCTGCCCGCCACCATTCGTCTCTTTGCGTGGGTTTATCTGCATCGAGATATGGTTCGATCTCGCGCTTGAATTCATCCGGCAGTTCGACGCGGTTCGGAACAAGGAACGCCTGCCAGCTAAAAGCGGCGAACAACACAGCAAAGGGCGGAAAATATTCGGCAAAGCGCTTCGAACGAAACTGGGCCGCGAGCAATATTGAAACGAACATTAAAAAGAACGTCGCCTTTTCCGGAAGCTTGCCGTTCTTTGGCATGAACAGGATGTAACCGATCAGCATCGCCGCCATTGCAACCGGAAAATGCGTCAGCAGTTCCATGCCTGTGTACGGATACCATTCTCCGCCCACCGCAACCGCAAAGTCACTTCCGATCTTAATCTTGGTGTAGGCGTGCTCCCAGAACAAACGGAGGTTGTTTGGAAAATACGGGTTGATTACATTTCCCAATACCATCCCGCCAAAGGTATAAGCGATCGGCTGCCATTCGAACCTGCGTTCGTTCCAACCTACGATAATCGCCCAAATTAAAGCCGCTATAAACAGCAGCGGGAACAGGCTGTAAGTCCAAACAAACGCGAACATCAGCGGCAGCAGCCATTTGTAGTTTCGCTCGAACAACAGATAGATGCCGACGACCGTTAAAATAATGGTTAACGGCGGTGCCTTTGCCATGTTCATTCGGTAATAGAACATGTTGGCGCAGGTAAAGATCGCTGCCAGCCAGATCAGCGGGTACTGAACTTTATAATGGTGGATAAGCCAATAAACCGAAAAGATTGCAAGCGTCGCAAAAACAACGGTTGCGACCTTTGCGGCCATGACGGGCTCAAGGAACCAAAGAAACGGTATCTGCAAAAGGTGGAAGAGAAAATGATGGTCGTTATAATGCTGCGGGTTTAACACCGTCAGCGGCAGCCATTCGAATGTGGGCAGCCACTTTCCCTGCGAAAAGTTTTCCCATAACAGGCTGCTCCATTTGATGTGATAATAACCGTCCCAATCGCCGCAGCAGATCGCTTCGGTGCGGAATTGCAAAAAGCTCATCACCATAGCAATCGCGATGAAAGCAAAAACGAGGTAAACGTATCGAGTCGCATCCTCCGATTCCAAAAATGCACGCCACGTTGGTTTCGTCTCTGTCCCGATCTGAGCAATCCTTGCGGGCGGTTGCGAGTCCGCTTTTGGTTCCAAAACTTCTTCCATTTAAGTGCGTTTATTTGCTGATCTAGAAACGTTTCGAACAACTTGAAAAAGTATCACAAAAGCTTAAGGGTAATCTAATAGCAGTCCACGGACGGTTTGCGAATAGCCGGTGCAGATCCTAAAATCAAAATTTCGTTTATGTACCCGAAAGGAAACCTTTTTATCCCGGCGTCCCACGGACAGCTTGAAGCGATCATAAAAGAGCCCTCAGGCGAACCGCGTGGCCTCGGGCTGGTCTGCCATCCGCATCCGCTCGGCGGCGGAACTATGCATAACAAGGTCGTTTTTCGAGCGGCCGCCGGGTTGGTCGACGCTGGGTTGATAACCCTGCGTTTTAACTTCCGAGGCGTCGGGGCTTCGACCGGCGAGCATGGCGAGGTTGAAGGCGGGATTCAGGATGTACGCGATGCTGTTGATTACCTGGCGTCGGAATACCCCGGGAAAGACTTCACGTTGGCCGGATTTTCCTTCGGCTCGCGGACGGGAATGGCGGTCGGGATGCGCGACGACCGGATTAAGAGCCTTATAAGCATCGGCACGCCGGTCGATAAATATCAGGATTATGGATTTCTCACCGGCCTGACCAAACCGGTCCTATTTGTCCACGGCGACCATGACGAGTTCGGTTCGATAGACAATTTGCAAAAGCTGGTCGATGAAGTTTCAAAAACGGCTGCAACTGAACTGGTCGTGTTCGAAAATTGCGGTCATTTTTTTGACGAGCATTTGAACGAGCTCAGAGATGCAATAAAACACTGGGTGCTCGGAAATTTTTCATCCGGAATAGCGAAAAACGAATAGCGTATAACGCCTATTACTAGTCGCCCTACGTAATTCGTTATTTCGGAGAACAACCTATGGAAGAACAAACACAAGTCACACGCGACGCGGCAATACGCCTAACGATGATGCCGCGTGATACTAATGCTCACGGGACGGTTTTCGGCGGGATAATTTTGAGCTACATCGACGTCGCCGGTGGTGTCGAAGCGGTGAGGCATACAAAACATGAGCGGTTCGTAACGGTCGCGATGAACGAAGTGATCTTTCACGAGCCGGTATTTATCGGCGATCTGGTCAGTTTTTACGCCGAGACGGTCAAGGTCGGAAACACGTCGATCACCATTCACGTCGAAGTAGAAGCCGAGCGTTTTGGAAATAAAGGCCAGAAGGTCCGCGTTACATCCGCCGATCTTACATTTGTGGCGATCGACGAGAACCGCGAAAAAGTACGGATCGGAAAGTAAAATATGCCGACCTGGAAGCTGGAACTTGAGTACGAAGGCACGCGGTATCGCGGCTGGCAGATGCAGCATAATGCGAAGTCTGTACAGGGCGAGATGCAGGACGCGGCCCGTCAGTTGTTTGCCGGAAAGTTTGAGATCTACGGCTCAGGCCGCACGGACGCGGGCGTGCATGCCGTTGGACAAATTGCACATTTGAAAGTGGACGAGCTGCGGGTTAACATAACGCCAAAGCAGATCCAGTTCGGCTTTAACGACATCCTGCCGCACGACATCAACGTCCTCAAAGTTTCGAATGCTCCGGACAATTTCCACGCCCGACACGACGCCGTCGCCCGCTATTATCTCTATCAAATTTCGACCCGCCGGACCGCGATGGCAAAGAATTTTGTCTGGTGGATAAAGGATGAACTCGACGCCAAAGCGATGGCTGAGGCGGCAAAGATGTTGGTCGGCAAACACGATTTCCGCTCGTTTTGCGAGATGGAAGAAGGCAAGAAACAATCGACAAAAGTCGATGTCGTCCACGCTGAG
>CADEEU010000266.1 GCA_902826385.1 uncultured Acidobacteriota bacterium
GATGGCGGTTATTCAGTTGGGTACGTTGGCGGCTGTGTTTGTTTATTTTGCGTCGGACATCCTCGGCATCGTATCTGCGTTTTTCAGCGATCATTGGGCCCTGATCACGCGAAAGCGCGGTCGGATGCATTCCGGAACGCGCGGCGTCCGGCCGATTTGGCTGTCACATGAGGCGTGGCTTGGATGGCTCATAATTGTTGGATCGATACCGATAGGGGTGGTCGGTTTGATTTTTAAGGACTTTATCGAAGGGCCGGGAACGAAAAATCTTTGGTTTATCTCGATAATGCTAATTAGCGTCGGCCTTTTGCTCGCCGTCGCGGAACTGGTCGGAAGCCAGCGTAAAACCGTAAGAGATCTGGGCCTTGGCGATGCAATCGCTGTAGGGCTCGCACAGGTTTTGGCGTTGATGCCGGGAGCAAGCCGATCCGGTTCGACGATTATGGGCGGACTTTTTGCCGGGCAGACGCGCGAAACGGCAGCGAGATTTTCGTTCCTGCTCTCGATCCCGGCAATCACGGCCAGCGGGCTGCTTGAACTGCGTGAAGCATGGCACATCCTGCCGCAAGAAAGCTTCATGCCCTTGCTTGCCGCGACAATTGTGGCCGGCATTGTGGGTTATCTGGCAATTTGGTTTCTCCTCGCATTTCTTCGGAAGCATTCGACGGCTATCTTTATTGTCTATCGAGTCGTTTTGGGTTTAGTTCTTCTGGGGCTGTTGTGGTTTGGACTGCTGAACCCAACTGTAACTTAGGTCTGGTATTAAGTGGAAAAACGCTGGACGATAATTAAACACGATTATGAAATGGTAAGCTCGCTTGCCCGCGAAATTTCTGTAACGCCACTGGTCGCCGCACTTCTTATTTCGCGAGGGTTTGGCGAACCAGAATCCGCGCGGCGTTTCCTTAACCCCGATCTCGAAGATCTACATGATCCGTTCCTGTTAAATGGAATGGACGACGCTGTTGCGCGAATAAAAACGGCAATCGAGCGCGGCGAGCGGATAATGATCTGGGGCGATTACGACGTCGACGGGACAACAGGAACCGTCCTGCTGAGAAAAGCTCTCAGACATCTCGGCGTCGAAACCGAATTCCACATTCCGAACCGATTTACCGAAGGTTACGGACTAAATATCGATGCGTTAAAGAAAGCAAAGTCAGACGGCGTAAGCCTCGTCATAAGCGTGGATTGCGGTACGCGCAGCTTCGAGCCCGTCGCATGGGCGGCCGAAAACGGGCTGGACGTGATAATAACCGACCACCATCTCTCCGATCCGATACGCGGTCTTCCGCCCGCGGTTGCGGTTGTAAATCCTAACCAAACAGGCTGCACTTATCCCGACAAAGAGCTCGCCGGCGTGGGTGTTGCATTAAAGCTGGCCTTGGCACTTTTAGGCGAACGAGTGGACGAAAAGATCCTCGCCGAATTCCTGGAGATTGCCGCGATCGGCACGGTTGCCGACGTGATGAAATTGACCGGTGAGAACCGCTCGATCGTAACGCTCGGTCTGCGACAATTATCACACTCCCGCAATAACGGTCTGCGTGCATTGATGGAAGTTTCGGACTGTACGTCCGAGATGACCAGTCTGCATATCGGTTTTCGAATCGCCCCAAGAATAAACGCGGCCGGCCGGATGGATGTGGCGCGGCATGTAGTCGAGCTGCTCGAAAGCAAAGATTTTAATGACGCTCGGCGCTTAGCCGGCATACTCGACAGCCGTAATCGCGAACGACAGAAAGTTCAGCAGCAGGTGACCGAAACCGCAATGTTTCAGGCGGCAGAGTACAGCAATCAACGCTTTATTGTTGTCGCCGGCGACAATTGGCACCGCGGCGTTATAGGTTTGGCTGCTTCGCGCGTTGCCGAAAGACTTTATCGGCCCGCGATAGTTCTCTCGATTGAAAACGGCATCGCTCACGGCAGTGCCCGCAGTATTGCAAACTTTCATCTTCTTAACGCACTCGATCACTGTGCTGAAGTTTTCGAACAATTTGGCGGACACGCGGCGGCGGCAGGAATGCAGATCAAGACCGATCGCATCGACGAATTAAGAACGCGGTTGAACGATTATGCGCACTCGAATTTAAGAGACGACGATCTGGTACCGGAACTAAAGATCGACGCACTGGTAACGCCTCAGACCTTAAGCCTGAAAATGCTCGAACAAGTGAAATGTCTTGAACCGTTCGGCGTCGGTAATCCAAAACCGCTTTTTGTCACTAAAGGGCTGGTTGTCCGCGATGAGCCGTTCGTCATGAAAGAAAAACATCTTAAAATAAAACTTGAAGATACGGCGGGGAAACGATTTGAAGCAGTTTGGTGGGACGGCGTTGACCGATCAAAAAAGCGAACGCTGCGGCCCGGTTCCAGCATCGAATTGGCTTACACTGCCGAAGCAAACGAATGGCAGGGAAATACAAGACTTCAGCTAGTGGTCGAAGATCTGAGGATAGATAACTAATTAAGTAATTAAGTGCCGGACACAAAGGACGCAATACAAAAGAATTTCAATCTGCGGGCCCGCCTTCCAAAGGTGTTCGGAGCGGCGGCTATAGTTCTGTTGGCCGCAACGGCGATCACTCTGCTCGTGACGATCTTTTTCACCGGCCGCGATCCGGAATTCAGGATGAAAGGCTTTCCGACCTCTTTATCCAAAGACGTCGTCGCGTCTATAGACAATTACGAGCGGCGGGAGATGGACGGCGAACTGACCAAATATTACATCCGCGCCGACAGGGCCGTTTCGTTCGCCGACAATCATCAGGAACTCGAAAACGTATTTCTCGAAGTCTTCAACGAAGACGGCTCGGCTTCGGATAAAATTTCCGCTCAGAAAGCCATCTACGTTCCCGCCGAAAACAAAAATTTCACCGCTTATTTTGCCGGTGCTGTCGATATCGCTACTCGCGATAACTTAAAAGTAAAGACCGAACAGCTTACATACACGAAAGAAACCGAGATCGCGCTTGCCGAAGAGCTTATCGAATTCGAACGCAATAACGTGTCGGGCAAATCTTTTGGAGCAACCGTCCGTGTTCGGGAAAAGCTGCTTGAACTCCAGCGTGACGTACAAATCAACGCGGCGTCAGAAAACAACGGCGACCAGGCAAAGCTTACCGCCGGAAACGCTGTTTACGATCATGCGAACGAAAAAATAGAATTGCGTGACGCGGTCGCGGTTTCAATCAACTCTCCGGCGGCAAACGGAAAGCCGGAACGCAAAAGCGACCTGAACGCGGCGAGAGCGATTGCTTATTTGTTGCCCGGCGAAGGTGAGAGTCGCGACTTCACCAAGGTCGAGCTTTTCGACGGTGTAAAAATCTCGACGGTCGAAGCTCAACAGCAACCGACGCGCATTTCCTCGAACTATGCGCTGTTTGAAAAAACCGCTGATAGGTTCGAGCTAAAAGATTCCGTCCACATCGCAACCGTTTCCGGCGAAAAACCGACAGACATTCGTGCCGGCTCGGCTATTTATCAGCAATCGGCCGGCAAAATCGATCTTACAGGCAGTGCCGAAGTTTCTCAGCCTTCGAGCATCGTAAAAGGCGACCGTATTTTTGCCCAGCTCGATGGTGCAAAAAAACTGCAGCTTGCCGAATCAAAGGGAAATGCCTCCGCCGCATCCACCACGTCGGACCGTACGGTCAATGTCGTTGGGTCTGAGCTTCGCGCAATTTTCTCCGACGCACAAATTTTGAATAAAGCCGAAGTCAACGGTGCCAGCCGGACTGAGATCATTCCGTCAAATCCTGGCGAGTATTCAAAGGTCACTATGAACGCCGCCAGCGGCATCGACGTAAATTTCAAAGGCGAAAATTTGCTCGATCGCATTGTGACCGAAGGACGGACGGATTTAGCGGTTGAAGTCCCGAACAATTCGCCCGACGCTTCAAACAAAAATTTGAGTGCCGATTCCGTCACGACTTCATTTGGACCAAACGGAAAGGATATGACAAAGGCATCGGCGTCGGGCAACGCACAACTGACGGCGACGCCGTTGCGCGAATCGGAAGCGAACTACAAAACTACGGTAAATGCACCACGCTTTGATTGCGATTTTTTCGCGACGGGAAATAATCTAAGAACCTGCATAGGCGGCGCAAAAACAAAAACAGTGCGCGTTCCGACGATGCCCGCAGTCGAACGCGGAACGCAAACAATCACGTCGGAAAAATTGACGGCAGATTTCGGGCAAAATTCGAGCGGCGTAGAAAAATTAGAAGCGTCTGGCAACGCAAATTTTACGGAGCTTGACCGCAACGCTTCATCCGACAGAATGATCTTTACCTCGACCGACCAAACATTAAGAATGCGCGGCGGCGAGCCGAAGGTTTGGGACAGCCGTGCCCGTGCAAAAGCTCCCGAGATCGACTGGAACACACAGAATCAAAAGTCCGAACTTCGCGGCGGCACTAGCACGACTTACTACAGCCAGGGAAAAACCGGCGGAGCAACGCCGTTCGAAGAAACCGAAAAACCCGTATACGTAACTTCGCAAACCGCAAACTTCGACCATGCTGCAAAGGTCGCGGTCTTTACCGGAAATGCAAGAACCTGGCAGGAAAATAATTATGTCCGGGGCGAACAACTGACCGTGATCGAACCGGAAGGAAGATTCGTGGCCGAAAATAACGTCCAAAGCCTTTTGTACGACGCCAAGAGAAAGGAAAACGGAATCGAAACAAATCAGCCGATCTTCGTCGCGGCCCGCAAACTGACTTATACTCGAAATAACCGGCTGCTGCGGTACGAGAACGGCGTCGACATCCGTCAGGGAAAGGACCGCGTAACGGGCGAAGTCGCAAATATATTCTTGAACGAATCGAACGAAGCCGATCGGACCGAAATCGAGACAAATGTTGTTATGACCCAACCCGACCGGCGTGCCGTGGCCGATTACGTAAGATACGAAAAGAACACCGACACCGTTTTCCTTCGCGGAAATCCGGCGACGGTTGAAGACGCAATTCAAGGCAAATCGCAGGGAGCCGAGATGACAATCAACCTTAGCGAAAACCGGGTCGCCAGTCAGGGCCCGTCAAAACAGAACCCGTCCGGCCGTGTCCGCTCGGTTTACAAGATCAAAAACCAATAACGGCGGCCGAATTGTCAATTTTCAATTGTAAATTAAAATTCCATCCCG
>CADEEU010000267.1 GCA_902826385.1 uncultured Acidobacteriota bacterium
GCTCATATCAAATCCTGTTCAGTTCTTGGCGGCTCGATAAGATGTATGATTAGCGACAAAGAAATTAGAGCAAAAGGGATGGAAGCTCTGATCGGAGCTCTCGGCCAGGTTGAAGCTTCAAGATTTATTGCGCTAATTCTTCGGGAACCTTCCGACTACACCAAATGGCGCCACAGATTATTTGATGGTTTGTCTGTAGAAGAAATAAACGAACAAGCTACGCAGCATTGGAAAGATCGTCAAAAGAAAGAAAAAATTTCTTAGACGCGAAATACTCTATCGAAAACATTACCTACATTGCGTAGGTAATGTTTTAGGTCAAAAACGCGGGCAATTTCTTCCGTCGAAAGATACGAAGAAATGTCCGCGTCTTCTTTTACCAATTCCTGATAATCTCCGCCTTCGTCCCAGACTTTCATCGCGTTTCGTTGGGTGAAAACATAGGCGTCCTCGCGTGAAATGCCTTTTTGCGTCAGGGCCAGCATCAGCTGTCCGCTGAAAACCAGACCGCGCGTAAGGTTTAAATTCTTGAGCATGTTTTCAGGATAGACAACCAGTGTATCGAGGAGGCTGGTCGTTTTCGCCAGAATGTAGTCCGTCGTTGCCGAAGAATCGGGCAACACAATTCGTTCCGCGGATGAGTGCGAGATATCACGCTCGTGCCATAGAGCGATGTTCTCGAGGCCGACGATCGAATTGGCCCGCACTGTCCGGGCCATTCCGCATATGCGCTCGGACAGGATCGGGTTACGTTTATGCGGCATCGCGGACGAGCCTTTCTGGCCTTTTTTGAAAGCTTCCTGCGCTTCGCGAACTTCGGTTCGCTGCCAGTGACGGACCTGCAAGGCGATCTTTTCCAGCGTCGATGCGATTATCGCAAGCGTCGACAAATATTCGGCATAACGGTCTCTTTGAATTACCTGCGTAGAAACGTCGGCGGCCTTCAGCCCGAGTTTTGCGCAGACGCGCTCCTCAACATCCGGATCGAGATGAGCGAATGCTCCTACGGCTCCGCTGATTTTGCCGACCGAAACGGCGTCTTTCGCCCGCAGCAACCTCTCGCGGTTCCGCTGCATTTCCGAGTACCACAGTGCCCATACAAGTCCAAATGATGTCGGCTCGGCGTGGATGCCATGCGTGCGGCCGATCTGTGGCGTATCTTTGAACTCGTGAGCCCGACGTTTAAGAACCGGCAGTATAGCGTCGACCTTTGCGAGCAAAACGTCGCATGATTCTTTAAGCAGAATCGCGTTGGCCGTGTCGACAACATCACTCGAAGTGAGACCGTAGTGAACGAACCGGGCAGATTCGCCGATGTTTTCGGCCAGGTTCGTCGTAAATGCGATTACGTCATGATCGGTCGTCTTCTCGATCTCCGCGATGCGTTCGACCGTGAACGCCGCTTTTGCCTTGATCTCATCGACGGCTTCACGTGGAATCGTTCCGTCGTCCGCATGCACCTCGCACACCGCAATCTCGACATCCAGCCACTTCTGAAACTTGTTCTGTTGCGACCAAATAGAGCCCATTTCGGGCAATGTGTAGCGCTCGATCATAAAAGGTGGTTACGACACGTCGATCTTTAGTCCGTCAGTGCTTATATTGTACTTCAGCACTTCGGCTCCGGGTTGGGCAGCCAGTGCGGTTTCTACGTCTGCTTTTCGGTTTTCTTCACAGAAAAAAGCGATGCAGCCGCCGCCGCCCGCACCGCATACCTTTGCGGCGATGGCGCCGTTGTTAAGGGCTGCGTCGATTAGTTCGTCCATGTGCGGCGTCGTGATCATCGGGGATAGGCGTTTTCTATGTGGAAACGCGGCCTGCAGTATGTCGCCGACAAGATTCCAGTCGTCGGCGAGCAGGGCTTTTCGCAAGCTCAGTGCAAAGTCGCGGATGCCTTCAAATATGTCGAACAATTCGCGGTCGCCGTCGATGTGGCGTTTGGTTATCTCCCAGTTATTCGTACCTGAATTGCGCGGTTCGCCCGTGTACAGAACGATAGTTCGCTCGTGCAGCGTTTTGAGGTCGATGTTCAGTGGTTCACGCGTGATTCCGTCAGGAGCAAAATGGATCGCGGCGGCTCCGCCGTATTGTGCCGAGTAATAATCCTGAAAACCGGTCGGCACCTTGATCACCTGGCACTCTACATTTGCCGCTATCGGGATAAAACGGTCGGGCGAATAGCGGTCGCCGACCAGCGTATTCAGGGCACCGATGCAGGCAATATTCAATGTCGATGATCCGGCCAGTCCCGCTCCCGCCGGAGCTTCCGAATCGGTGATCATATTAAAGCCGGTTTCAGGTTTGAAGAAATAAACGAGCTTAGACAAAAGCTCTAGCCGCGGCTCGTTTTTTAGCTCGCCAATGTGGTCGAGCGAAGTTTCGAACTTTACGCCGCGGTCGATGGATTCGAGAACGATCAAATCGTCGTCGCGCGTCTCAATACGGCATTTGGCGAGCAGATCGACTGCAAAATTAACCGTTGCGGCTCCCTCATGAAAAAGAAAAAGCGGCGGAATGTCGATGGTTCCGCCTGCAAGGTCGACCCGCGTCGGCGCGGAGGTTTCGATTATCATAATTGCGTTAAGCGATAAATAATTTCGGGGCCGAAGCGGATTCGGCAAAAGACTGGATATATTAGCGTATTTTTATCCGGGTTTGATAATTGCGAATCTACTTTCTGGCGGCCTTAGAGGTTTCTTTTCTGGCGGCCTCGTCTTTGCGCGTAAGTTCATCGCGGTTTGGTTCGCGGGTCAGGTGAAGCCGCTCGCCAAGGTCGTGAAGTTTTTCCTGGGCGACCTCCTCGACCGCGTGGAGCTTTTCTTCGATCTTATGGATGGTTGCGGGGCTTGCTTCTTCAACCTTTTCAGACAGCCAGTAACGCTCGATGGCGTACAGCATAATTACCGCAAACAGGATCACAAAGAACAGGGCGATCCCGATCTGTTGGAAATCGCCGATTATGGAAGTAATTGCGCCGCTGAAAAAATAGCCGGTACCCGCGAGAAGGAACACCCACAAAAAGCAGCTGATCGCGTCAAGGACTATAAATCGGCGGAACGGCATTTTCCCGATGCCGTAAAAAACGCACATCGCAACGCGAATGCCGTAGATATATTTTGAAATGATTATCGCGAACTTGCCGAACTTGGCGATCAATTTCTCGATCCGCGGCTGGGCCATCTGGTAAAAGCGATAGTCCTTCGCCTTTTCGTGGAAGATCCGGCCTATACCGTACCCAACGGAGTCGCCGACCATTCCGCCGAGAGTACCGGCGAGTAACACTTTGAGAAATCCCCAGCGTTCGCCGAAGAATCCGCCGTGGGCCATCGCTCCGGATATCAGAAGTGTTATGTCACCTTCGATCGTGCAGAGCGCAAATACAGCGTAAATACCGTATTGCTCGATTATCTGCGATAGTTGATCCATAAAAGAGACGGATCACATCGTGAATCCGGGGGACTTTGAAAAGAGTAGCTTTCGCCGCCTGCACAGTCAAACTATTCCGTCTCGACAAGCTAGTGTCCGTAAGCCGAACATTGTTTGACAGTTACACGGTGCGTGTCTAAAATCGCGTTAGTTCGTTCGAGTCAAAAGTTTCTAAACATCGTCTGAAAATGGCTGAGACCCCAAGTCATGGCAGAGCAAGTCTGGGCATCGAAGTGTCGTCCTCGATGCTGAATGCCGTTTGCGTAGACGCTGGCGGCACTATAGCGAAGACCTGGCGAAAGGACTACGACACTGCGGCCGAGGCGATCGGCCAAATAGCCGGGTTTGTCGCAGAGCTCAAAAGCGAAGCCGGTGCGATAGAGTCGATCGGGGTCGCCGTGCCTGGTCTGATCAGTCGAGACACACGCCGTGTCGCTTTTTCCGCGCACATTCCGGCACATTCCGAGATTGATTTAGCAAAGGGAGTTCACGAAGCCACCGGATTGCCGACCGTTATCGAAAACGATGCAAATGCCGCCGCATACGGGGAGTTCCTTCTTGGAGCAGGCCGCGAAAGCCGCAATCTTTTTTACGCCACGCTAGGTGCGGGTGTCGGCGGAGCCTTAATCCTCGACGGTGCGATCTGGCGTGGAAAGGCGGGATTTGCGGGCGAATTCGGTTACGTCGCGATAAATTCCGAAGGTATGCGACTGGAAGACGTCGCATCCTCGGCAAACATCGTACGGCGAACTCGGAGCCGTATGTTGCAGGACAGCACTTCGTCGCTCAGCAGCCTTGAGGCTTCGGAGATCGGCATAGCCGACATCGTTGCTGCAGCCGAGACCGAGGACGATCTGGCGCAGATGATGCTCGGCCGCACGGGCGAGTACGTCGGGACGGCCGTAGCCAGCGTGATCAATCTTTTGAATATCGAAACGATTGTTTTGGGCGGAGAGTTGATGGAAGCCGGACACCATGTCCTGGACCCGGTGATCAGCCGGGCTCGTGAACTTTCATTCGGGCCGTCCTTCGCGGTCACACGGATAGTGGCCGGTACACTGGGACGCAACGCGGCGGCCGCGGGCGTTGCCCTGATAGCCGCTTCTAATTAAGAAGCAAGCTGTGAAAAAGGTAATTTGTCTTATTAGTAATGCTAATTGCCTGGAAAGTTGCGAACCGCTGCAGTCGGACATATTTTCTAAAGCGTGGAATTTGCGGATTCTGGAAGATTTAGTACTATTAGTTAACGTTTTTTACGGTTAGTTCTTCTCAAATAAAAATTCGTGAATTCCCCGGCTTATGGTTCATTGGATGAAACCTGAGAATCGCCGGAGTTTAGCTTTTGTTATCCGCGGTACGCTAGCGAGTCATTAACGATGGCACAATTCTTTAGTAAAAGTGCAAACAATATCGCCAGGATCTCGATGCTGATGGGCGTTGTTCTGGCCGGAGCGGCCTTTTTCGCGTATACGCAACTGGCCCGATCTTCTTACATTACGGGCCGGTATCTGGAAAAGCAGCAGCCCGTGCAGTTCAGCCACAAGCACCACGTTGGCGATGACGGCATCGATTGCCGTTATTGTCACTCGACGGTGGAAACGACCGCCTCAGCCGGGATGCCGCCGACACAGACATGCATGAACTGCCACAGTCAAATCTGGGCTGACAGTCCGTATCTGGAACCGGTGCGGGCAAGTTATCGCGATAACAAGCCG
>CADEEU010000268.1 GCA_902826385.1 uncultured Acidobacteriota bacterium
TGTCGGGACGTTTCAGGAAAGCAGCGTACTCACGTTTGTCATTTTTGGTTGCCCCGAGTTTCTTGCGTGCTTCAGCTTGCCAATAAACCAGCCTGCCTTCCGGCGTTTCAACCATGCCAACACCGGACGGCGCGTTTTCGCGTCGTCGCAATTCTTCATACCATCTTTCGGTTACGGGGTCAGGCCGGTTTGGACTAGTGGTCCTTGGCGTGCGGACCGGCGGCGTCCCTTGCGCAAGTGAGGCGATCGAAGCCGGAAAACTTAACATGACCGTTACAATCGTGACAAACTTGAAGAACATATTGCATTTCTCCGCAAGCTAAATTGTCAGCAACAATCGGCGTCAGAGTTTCGATCGCAAAACTTCATTTACGATCTTTGGATTTGCCTTTCCTTCCGAAGCCTTCATTACCTGTCCTACAAAAAAGCCGAACAGTTTCTCATTACCGCCGCGGTATGCTGTGACCTGATCTTCGCTCTTTTCGATTATCTCGTCAACGATTTTTTCGATCACGCCGCTGTCGGATATCTGTTCGAAGCCTTTCTCGCCGATGACCGTCGCGGCGGGTTTGCCAGAGGTGAACATTTCGACCAGCACTTCTTTGGCCTGATTGTTGTTGATCGCACCGGAATCAAGAGCTTTTATTAGGGCGGCGAGTTCGTCCGCCGCAACGGGACTATTTGCGATAGCCTTACTTGAATTGTTCAGCTCACGCTGAAGTTCCGACAACAGAAAATTGGCAGTAACGCGCGGATTGCCGGACGTCTTGGCGGCGGTTTCGTAGTACGCGGCCATCGATTGGTCTAACACGATCTGTGACGCGTCGGAGAACGACAGCGAATATTCGTTAATGAAACGGTCGCGCATTACGTCAGGCAGCTCGGGCATTTCGCGGCGGACTTGTTCGATAAAATCCGAAGAAACTTTCAGCGGCTGAAGGTCGGGTTCGGGAAAATACCGGTAATCGTGAGCGTCTTCTTTCGAACGCATCACGCGTGTGCATTGTTTTTTTTCGTCCCAGAGACGAGTTTCCTGATTGACCGGCTCGCCTTTCTCGTGTGCCTCTATCTGACGCGCGATCTCGAACTCGATGGCTTTTTGCATAAAGCGGACCGAGTTTAGATTTTTTAGCTCTGATTTGTTGTTAAATTCCGTGTCGCCGATCTTTCGAACGGAAACGTTGGCCTCACAACGCAGGTTTCCTTTTTCCATGTCAGCGTCGCTCGCACCGACCCAGCGGAGAACGCTGCGGACGTGATTGACGTAATCGTACGCTTGCCACGAAGTGCGGAAATCCGGCGCCGTTACGATCTCGCCCAGCGGCGTGCCGGCGCGGTTCAGGTCGACGTAGGAATATTTGTCCACGTCCGGCAAACCTTCGTGCACGTTCTTGCCTGCGTCCTCTTCTAGATGCATGCGTTCGATGCGGATGGTCATCGGTTTCCACTCGACGGCCCGGCCTTGGTCGTCACGCTCGGATGTCATTATCGTCAGCTCGCCGTTCGCCGAAAACGGTTTGTCGTATTGCGATATCTGGTAGCCCTTCGGCAGGTCGGGATAAAAATAATTCTTCCGTGCAAAGATCGAAGTTTCCTGGATCTCCAGCCCAAGCGCCAACGCGGCCTTTGCGCCAAGATCGATCACGCGGCTATTCAACACCGGCAAGGCACCCGGCAGCCCGATGCAAACCGGACAGGTATTTGAGTTCGGCTCGCCGCCGGTTTCGACGGCACAGCCGCAAAAGATCTTTGTGTTCGTCGCCAATTGAGCATGAACCTCCATGCCAATGACCGCTTCCCAGCCTTCTTTGATCATAAATATTTACGCGGACTATCAAAGCTAGATGATAGTCCGCGTCGTGTCGAAATTCAAAAACTCGGCTCGGCTAAGGCACGTTAAAAAATATCGGCCGCCTTTTTGGAGGAACGTTGTTGTTCGGGAAGACCATTCCACCTCCGACGCGATACGTCGGGCCGAAACGGTAAGCCGGAAAAGGCCGCCGGTAAACATACGGATTACCGAAAAAGTACGGCTGGCTCTGCACGCTGTTGACTACATACACGTTCGGCTGGCCGACGAACACGCCTTCGGCTTGTTCACGCTCCATTCTTTCAGCCGTAAGGCGTGCGGCCAGGGCTTCGCGTTCGACGCGGTTTTTCTCGACCTGTTTCCTCAGTTCTTCAGGCGACGGAAATCCCATGCGGGCGTAATTTTCCTGATAATCCTTTTCAGCTTGCAGCCGTTTTTGGCGATATTTCTCAAGATCGCCGTTTGTGACCGTTCGTCCCTGGCCGAAAGCCGTCCCGACCGCCGTCACGCACAGCAAAATGGCGAACGTCCAAACAATCGTTTTGAACTTCATAGCTTTGCTCTCCTTTTCGGAAAGTTTAACACAGAGCAAGGGCTTCAGATACCGAAAAATCTTTTGCAGTGAGGCCGAAGCTCTGGTTGAAGCCGTCTCATTTTTTATGCAAAAATGAGACGGCTTAAGCACAGTATTTGCAATGTTTAAGCCCGATTTTGTCTCACGCGCAATGGGGCATTGCGAAATGAGACGAAATTCGACGTAAATATTGGCATTGATACACTTACAGCGATGGCCTGAATTTGACATCGTCTTCGATGAAACCTTGACATCAAAAGCGCGGTTCAAAGGCCCGTTTTGTGTTTCGCAGCACGGCCGTTAGAACGCGAAGCTCACCCCGACTCGCCCGGTTCGGCCGATCGTCCGAAAACCATTTTCGAAGTACTCATGATCAAACAAATTCTCGACCGTACCGAAAACGCGCAGGCTGAACTTGTCCTTGTTGATCGGAAACGTGTAGCCGGCGGTAAGATCGACACGCCGGTTGCCGGCAAAACGGAAAAGATACGAGCCAAAGGTTTGATTGCTAAAGATCGGCGCAAGGTAAGAGCTTTCCGCCAGCACATCCGCGTTCACCCAAAAGCGTTTTATCCGCTGCGTCGCGTTCAGCGTGAATTGATGGGTCGGGATACCGAGTGTCCGCAGCACGCTTGAGCCCGAAACCTGCGGGACGCGCTGATCGCTGTTCGTAAAAGTATAAGAGGCGAAGATATCGGTAGAAGACGACGGTTTCACGCTGCCGCTGAATTCCATCCCGCGGGCGATGCCGCCTTTTGTGTTTAGGTAGCCGCCGAACGGACGCTGCGTCGTGCCGATGTCGGGAACCGGAAAACCAAAGCCGATCGTATCGAGCAGTCGTGTGTAAAAGTAAGTCGCCGACAGCGACACGCGGCGTCTGAATGAATACTGATCGATCCCGGCGTCGAACGCGACGGTTTTTTCCGGCTTCAGCGACGGATCGCCTAACGCGACAAAACTATTCGACGGGAATGTGTTGAAAAAAGTGCCGAGCCGTTCATAAATCGAAGGCACGCGATAACCGTTGCCCGCGTGGACGCGAAATTTCGTTCCCGATTTCGAAATGAAATACGAAGCCGATCCGTCAAAAGTGTATGCGGCCGGCGGACGTGCGAACGTTACGTTCGAATACGGAGCGTTGGTCAAACTAAAGCCGGGCGAACCGACATCGAAAAACTGTGCCCTGAAACCGCCCGCGAACTGCAGCCTGCCGTCGAGCAGCCGGACCAGGTTCTGAACGTAAAACGTATTGCTCGATTGCGACGCTTCGGCAAAAAAATCCGCCGTGCCGCTTGGCGTAAAGCCTTCGTTCAGATAATTTTCCCGCTCGAATTCGTAACCGGCGGTAAATCGGTTAAAGTCGTTCGGCGTCCAGTCAATGTGTCCGTTCGCTGTGTGAGCCGTGCCTTCGAAAACGCTGGTCGAGGCGCTTTGAAATCCCGCACCGAGTACGCCGTTGTCGTTCGTGCGTTTGGTCTGCAGCCCCGAATAATATGCCTGAAAACTCAAACGGCCGTTGATGGCCTGCGTCAGCACAATCTGTCCGTTGAAAAATTTCGACTTCTGCGAGTTGTCCGGGTCGTTCGCGTCGGCGACGAAATTCAAGCCTTCCGATGCGTCGATTATCGTCCGGTTCGTCGCGGGCAGCGTGCCGAAGGTGTCAGGATTAGAATTTAGTGCGACGAACGCGTCGGAAAGAAAAAATCTCGCCGAGATGTTCGTTTCTGAAAAGGGGTTCAACTCGATTCTTGACTGGAAATTCGTGTTGCGGGCGTCGTCGTCACCGTCGATGCCTTCGGTGTAAACGGTTCGCGATAGGGCGGCGTTGAAACCGAACTTTCCGTCTCTGGTACCTTTGCTGACATTGCCGCGAAAGCGCCCCAGGCCAAGGCCGCCGCCTGCACCGCTGATCTGTCCGTGCCAGTCGCTTTGCGGAATCGGCGTCTGAAAATCCACCGTTCCGCCGATCGCATTCGTCCCATACAATGACGACCCCGGACCACGCAGCACTTCGACCTTGCTTACGCTTGTCAGCGTTAAATCGGAAAGAAATGCGGTCGAGTCACCCGTGATCGACGCAACATCGCGGAACCGAACGCCGTCGATCAAGACCGCCGTGTCCTGATTTCTCAATCCTCGCGACTTGATCGAAGCCGTCCGCCCAAACCCACCAAGCTGCTGAACCCGAAAACCGGGAATCGTGCGGAGCGAATCGACGAGCGTAATATCCGCCCGGTCGCGCATTTGCTGGCCATCGATAACATTGACCGTCTTTGATATCTCTTCGACGTGCTGTGGCGAGTCGGCCGAGATGGTGACCGTCTCACGAATGCCGCAGTCGCGTCTTCCGCAGGCTAAGACGTAGTACTGTAAGAGAGTCAGATTCTTTGCGATCCGCTCCCCTCTCCTCAACCTAATATTCACTTTTACTTCGACGCGGGTTACAATCTCGTCTTTGCCAACAACACGCGAAGCAAACAAGACATACTCACCGGCCGGAATATTCTCGAATCGATAATTACCGTTACTGTCGGTCGTTGTCGTAAACTTCAAGTTTACGTCGTCCCTTGAAGTTAGAGTTACCGTTGCTTCCTTTACTACAACTTTCTCCGTTTTCGGGAGAGTAAGATATCTATCTTCTTGAATATTTCCGGTCAATGTAGCCGTGTCCTGCGCGAGTGTTC
>CADEEU010000269.1 GCA_902826385.1 uncultured Acidobacteriota bacterium
CCATTGGACGATGGTCTCGAGCTTAAGTAGTAAGCTCGAGACCGCTTCATTTTCTCCGGAAAAATGCGTTGGACTTTAGGCTTCCGGGACGACGACGACCGTCGGGCGGAATTTTTTGGCGGCGCGCCAAGTGGCGATGCCTTCGCGGGTGAGGGCGTAGATACAGCGGCGGTTGTCGAACAGGAGTCTCAGCCATGCGCGAGTGCCCATTTGCGGAAAGTAGATGCCGCGAAAGAAGAGGCGTGCAATTAAGTGGCTGATGCGGGTATCGATCGGCACGTCGGCGATTGACTCGATCGCCTCGCGATTACGTTCGGGGCTGTATGAGCGCGCCCATGCGGCGATAGTTTCGGTCCTCGCTTCTTCAACCGACATCTTCGCGGGTTTGTGTGCCATCACGAACTGTGCAAAGTCGAGCCAGTGTTTCGGCCGTTCAAGCCGTCCCGCTTTTTTGAGGCGTTCGTACAGCGGCGTTGCCGGAAACGGCGTAAGCTGCCCAAAGACGGGCAGGCCGGGCGCCCAGCTTTCTATCTCGTCCACGGTGCGTCCGCCAACGCCGACGGTGTCGTTGTCCATCCCGAAAATGAACGAAGTGATCGCGTAAATATTTCGCCGTGCCAGGCCGTCGAGCACCGATTTATAATTCGCGGGTTTCGAAAAATTCTTGTTGACGTCGGCCATGTTCGCCGGGTCGATCGATTCCATGCCGATAAAGATCCAGCGTCCGCCGGATTCGGCGATCAGGTCGACAAGCTCTTCGTCGGCCAGCAGATTAGCGCTGATCTGGGCCACCCATGGAAGCTGGGCACCGGCGGCGATCATTTCGCGGAGCAGCGATTTCAAACGCTTTTTGTTGATCGCCAGGTTGTCGTCGATAAAGAAAACGGCGATCTGGCCTTTTTCCTCTTTGGCCCTCGCCTTTAGCCGCAGCAGCTCTTCGACTACGCTCTCGTTCGTGCGAAAGCGGATCGAGTCGCCAAAAAAACCCGTGACGGTGCAGAACTCGCATCCGTACGGGCATCCGCGGCCGGTTTCGATCGGCACGACAAAAAATTTGCCCCACCCGTGGCCGAGTCTCGACAGGACCGGCTTCAAAAATTTCGGCACCAGGCTGAATTGCTCAAGATCGAGCGTTTCCCAGGGAATATGCGGATATTGCTGAAGGCTCGGCTTGATGTCGTGGCCCGCGTCGTCCAATTCGGGTTTGTATACGTCTTTCAGTCGACCGGCGGCTGCGTCGGCAACGATCAGCGGCCAGGTCGCATCGGCCTCGCCTAACGCGACGGCATCGACGTGCCGCGGGCCGCCATCGCGGCCGAGAGCCTCGTCCGGACATTCGGTCACGTGCGGGCCGCCCATCACGACTTTAATTCCGGCTTCGCGCAACGCGTCGGCGACTAGATACGCCCGCGCGACCATGCGCGTCATAGACCCGATGCCGACCAGCCCAATGTTTTCGTCGCGGCAATACTGCACTAACTCGGCCCGCGTCATTGATTTCGCGTTGCCGTCGATCAGCACTACCTCATGTTCGGGCGGCGTCAGCGCCTGCAGAAGAAACATCCACAGGTGCGGCATAAAATTGCGCGTCACCCCGTTGTCCGGGTTGTAAAGCAGTATCTTCATTTTCTTGGCTACGCGACCGGGCCTAAAAACGCGCGGCCCGCAAGTGAGGATGAGAGATCGGAAATTGTAAAAATCCGCTTATGACGAAACCGCTTTGGCGGCTTCGGCATTCGCGTGAAGAACGCTTTTCGACACGGGCTTCTCGTAGCCTTTTCGCATTACGAGAAAGATCGATTTTAAAATTATCCGGCGTCTGGATGGAGCAGTGGCAGCGTCTTTGCTGCCGGCAAAGTCGAAATCGAAAGAATATGTAAAATGTCCGGCCGCCAGCTTTTTACACAGGTCGTCCGCGATGTGAAAGGTAAATGCATCGGCGTATGTCCCCAGGCTCTCGTCGGCGTAACCGAGCATTTCGCCCTCGGCATCGTTTAGGTACACTGGAACGCTTGCGGAGCGGTCACAGCGTCCATAAAGGTCGCCCAGAACGTGCCGTCGAGACATGGTCAAAGGTTGTTGGCTCATATTACGCCTTGCGAAAAAAAAGAGATTTTGAGAAGTTTCCGATTGCCGGCTGGTCACCAGGACAAACCGGCAATCGGTTTTAAACGAATTTGCTGCCGACAGAATTTACCAACCGGATTTGCCGTAGCCGCCTCGTCCTCCGCCACCGCCGTAACCGCCGCCGCCGCCACGGCTTCCGCCGCCGCCGTAACCACCGCGTCCGCCACCGCCGCCGCGACTCTCCTGCGGTTTGGCCTCATTTACTTTGAGCGCTCGTCCGTCCACTTCCTTACCGTTCAACTGGGCGATCGCGTTGTCGCCATCTTCTTTCGACGACATTTCGACAAAACCAAAACCGCGCGAGCGGCCGGTTTCGCGGTCCTCGATAATATTTGACGACTCGACCGTGCCGATTTCGCCAAAGAGATCGCTGAGGTCCTGGTTAGTAGTATTAAAGGACAGATTGCCCACGTAAAGTTTCATTGACATTGAATTTACCTATGTCCCGGAAAGGCCGGGTCCGCTACAAGAAGTTTCGAAGATCTGCGGGCAAATAGATGACCGCGGGGTTCGGATACTCAAAAAACTGCGTTGAGAGCTACTTCTGGGTTATCTAACTAAAGCCTTCTCTCAAACTTATCCGAAAACCGCTTAAGGCGAAGCGCGTCATCTTAAATGACGCGAGAGTAGGATTGATAGCCTTCAGACTGACAGGTTAGGCAGAAAATAGCAACGTTTAAAGCTCGAAAGGGTTGGCGGGCGTAAGTGCGTGGTCGGATAAACCCTTTAACCACACGGATTTCTATCTTCGGCGAACTCAGCGTAAATTTTACGGCCTCTGCGTTTTGCTGAACCTTTAACGCAGGCGTCCGCGCTTTACGCAGAGAACGCCGAGGTTCGGGACCTTAAAAATGCCCTTTTGCATCGCCTTGCATATCGTGCATATCATCCAAACCGCGATATTTCATTCCTAGCTTCCATATCGTCCAAACCGCGATATTTCATTCCTATCATCCATATCATTCGCATCGCGCGGATCGGTGTTCCGTTTGACCGGGTCGTCGATTAGATTCGTGCTCAGCCCGGCGCGTCTTCAGGCCGGGGCGAAAGAAAAATTATGAAACGACGAGACTTGGACGATGAAGAAAAAATGATAGAGGCGTGCCGGGAACTTTATGTAAAGTACATGGGCAAAAAGCACCGGCAGATCGCATTGGAGATGCGCGCGGCGGGGTGGCCGGAATTCAATCGCCGGCTACTGTACACCCACGTGGTCCGCGGAGTGGAGTACGGCGCATGGATAGAGCGATTTGGGTGGAAAGAAGAGGTTGAGCGGCTTGAGAGGGAGGCAGCGGAACGAGATGCGGGCCGAACGACGTTTGAGGATTGGCTGCTTGCGGAACCAAGCGGGTTAAAGTGGACGGCGCGGCATCACGCATACATTTGCGAACACCTGCGGCGTATCACCGACGGCTCGGCCAGGCGTTTGATGATCTTCATCCCGCCGCGCCATGGTAAATCGGAGTTGGCGACGGTGCGTTACATAGCCTGGCGGCTGATCCGCGATGCACGAATGAACGTGATAATCGGCTGTTACAATCAAAAGCTTGCGAATCGGTTTTCGCGAAAAATTAAGCAAATAACTGACGGACGGGTTATCAGATCGCATGCCCGGCATGCGGCTGAGGAATGGGAAACCGCAGTCGGCGGAAGCGTTAAGGCGGTGGGTGTCGGTGCGGGAATAACGGGTTTCGGCGGCGATTTGATCATCATCGACGATCCGGTCAAGGGCCGGGCGGTCGCGAATTCGCGCAATTTTCGCGACAAGCTTTGGGATTGGTACAAGGACGACGTGCACACGCGGCTCGAACCCGGCGCCGCCGTCGTCCTGATCCAAACGCGCTGGCACGACGACGACCTCGCCGGCCGCCTGCTAAAAGATATGGAAGACGGCGGCGAGCACTGGGAAGTAGTGCGGCTGCCCGCGTTGGCGGAAGGCGAGGCAGAATCACCCGCGAGGCAGAACCACCTGCGTCAGCCGGTGGCCGGGCAGAACCACCCGCGTCAGCCGGTGGCGAGGCAGAACCACCTGCGTCAGCGGGTGGCACGGCGCCTGAGCTAAGATCAACATCCGATGATGTGAACGGCGCTCAACCACAGAGTCAGTCCGCAGAAAGCCACTGCTCGCTAAACCGTGAGGAAAGCATCGTATCGACGAGGTTCGAGGTAC
This sequence comes from uncultured Acidobacteriota bacterium, assembly GCA_902826385.1. GTDB lineage: Bacteria > Acidobacteriota > Blastocatellia > Pyrinomonadales > Pyrinomonadaceae > OLB17. Next base: position 4,298 of record CADEEU010000269.1, read on the forward strand.
ATCAACCTTGTGAAGTAATAACGGCTCGACCACCTGCTTACGCTGGTGGTTCTGCACTGGACCCGCTCGGTCGTGCCGAAGGCGACGCGCTTTGGCCGGAGCGGTTCGACCGCGAAGAGCTTTTGGCAACGCGTCGGCGGTTGGGGTCGAGGTCGTTTGCGGCGTTGTATCAGCAGCGGCCGATTCCGGACGGCGGGGCGTTGTTCAAATACGATTGGTTCAAGCAGATCGTCAGCAAGCGGCCCCAAGGTTTGCGTTGGTTTCGCGGATACGACCTGGCCGTGTCGCTGAAAGATTCGGCGGACTATACGGCTTCGTTTAGATGCGCCATCGACAAACGGACCGGGACGATGTACATCGCCGACGGGTTTCGAATGCGGATCGAATATCCCGACCAGCGAAAGTTCGTGCTCGAACGAATGAAAACCGAGCGCGACACCATTCACGGCATCGAACTGGCCCTTCACGGAAAAGCGTTGGTCCAGGACCTGCGGCACGACGCCCGCGCATTCGGAAACCCGCTGCGCGGCGTTAAGGTAGACCGCGATAAGCTGATGCGTGCCGAATGCTGGGCACCGCACGCCGAAGAAGGCAAAGTCGTGCTGGTAAACGGCCCGTGGATCAACGATTTTCTCGACGAAGTATGCCGCTTCACCGGCAAAGGCGACAAACACGACGACCAAGTCGACGCCGTCAGCCTGGCCGTGCAAATGCTAAACGACGGCGGCAAGGGATTGGTGACGT
>CADEEU010000270.1 GCA_902826385.1 uncultured Acidobacteriota bacterium
TATCTGCTATACGCGTTAACGAGCTCTCTCCGCCGATGAATATCGAGCCAACGACAATAGCCGCGATCAAAATGGCCGAGAATCCGACCTTCATAACCAGCCGTTGTCGGCTTTTTGCCCCGGTCGTAAGCATGATCAGAAAAATAACTTGAGCCAGAAATGCGACCAGGCCGCCGCGTGAGCCGCTCATGATTAGCGCAACGCCCATCAGAGCGATGCCTGTTATGTAGAGCAGCCTTTTGTCGCGAGCGACCGCACCCGCAAAAAGCATCCCGAGCGGCACACCCATCACCATTTCCATGTACGCGGCAAAGTTATGGCGATTGACGAAAGATCCGAATGGCGAAGCGTTTCTCACCTCGTAAATCCCGTAGATCTTTCCGGGACTCAGCACCGACTGAAGTATCGCGAAGAAAGCGAAGGCAAAGCCGAACACTGAAAGCGCTATCACAAGTTTTCTTATCCGCACCGCCGAATCGACCAGCACGAGCGAAAGCGAAAAGAAAAAGCCCAACGCTAGAAAATGAAGCGCCGACATCTGTGTCGCAAACGGGTCGAGCGAAATTGTACGAGGTATGCCGGTAACGCCTGCGGTTTCGGCAAGCGAACCAAATGGAACGGTTTGCAAGAGGCCGTAGCCGGCGGCCGCATAGAGCGGAATTTGTAAGAGCGATAAGTTAATTCGGATCGAACCCGACCTTAGGCCGTCAAAAGCCCACAGCACCAACACGATCGCGACCAGTATGTAAAACAGGGCAAGTATCGGCTGATGCACGGCTCCATAGGCGATAGTCGTGATAAGGATCACGGCCAGCATCAATCCAAATGCGGTCTTGTTCGCCAGGGTCATAATCTCTCTAAAGCCGTTCGAGTTTAAAGTTGTCGTACCACACGATGCCGGATATCGGGCAATTCTCGCCACAGCTTTCGCGCGCGGTCCTGATAGTTATTCCGTCACACTTTTCGGGCACGGTAAATTCGAGTGTCACCTGCTGCCAATCGCGCGAGCCGAGCGGATATCGCTGGCTGCGAACGATGGATACGTCGTTGTTCGCATCTACCACCTCGAGCAGTGGCTCGCCGCCGGTCCTGAGGTTTTCCAGCCTCAGCATAAAACTCAAACGGTAACGGCCTTGAGGCTGAACCGCGACCAACTGGGTAACATTATAAAGTTCGGGTTTGGCGTAACCCTTAAAGTTGAGCTTAAGGCTGCGTTGGCCCTCGGATTTGACCGTCGAATCGGGCATTATCTCAAGCTTTCCGTCACCACGGCTGATCTTCCAGCCAAAAAGCGTGTTCTCCGATTCGCCAAAGAAATTTTCGAATCCGGCGTTAGAGATTGTTTCAACCTGCGCCTCAGGATCGACCCCGGACTGCCGGGCAAAAGCGACGGTCTGGCGGTAGAAACGTTTTGTGTATAGGTGATCTGTTATGTTCTTGAGGATTTGCGGATTCTTGGCCTTCTCTTCTTCAGGGATCGTGTTCCATACACGAAGCGACTCGGCGGCCGCTCCACGCTGGGCGTAAAACTGGGCCAGTGAAACGCGAACGGCCGGCGTGTTGGCGGCGATTTGCTCTACGCGCGATGCATCTTTATCGAAATAGTCCCAGGCCAACGCAAAAACCTGTTCGCGGTAAACGATACTTTTTTCGGTCGTTTTCGTCAGGTACGCAAACGCTTCGTCAACACGATCTTGTCGAAGGTAGAAGTTGCCGATCTGCCATTGAGGGAAAGTGTACGCCGGAGCCAGTTCGACTGCACGCTTCAAGGCCTTTTCGGCGTCTTCGTCCCGCTCGGCCTGTTCGTACGCGCGGCCGAGTTCGATCCACCAGCGAAAATCGTTTGGAGACCTGCGAACAGTCTCTTCGAAGTTCTTTATAGATTCGGCAATGCTGGCTTCGTCGAACTCTTCTTTCAGTTTTGTTGCCAAAAGCCATCGCGGCAGCGGGTCACGCGGATTAAGATCGACCGCCGCCTTTGCTATTGCGAGCGAATTTTCCTGCACCGGCTGGGTCAGCTCACCAAGCATGTTACCGATCTGCCAACGAACACCGAACCACACGAACACAAGGGCAGCGACAACGGCGGCAAGTACGATCAATCGGCCGTTCAGGCTTTTTGAATTGGCTGTAAAAAAGGTTCGATCCAAAACTTGCGAGGGCCTCACTTTCCGTAAAATTCGGCAATCTTTTCAACCACGTAATGCTGCTGCTCAGGCTTAAGCTCTGGGTAGATCGGCAGGGCCAATGTTTCCCTTGAAGCTTTTTCGGACTCGGGAAAATCGCCTTTCTTATAACCGAGATACTCGAAACATTCCTGCAAGTGCAGCGAAACCGGATAATAAATATCGGTTCCGACACCGTTTTCCGTTAGGTGCCGCCGCAGATCGTCGCGTTTTTCAGAAGGTCGGACGACAAACTGGTTGTATATGTGCCGTACATCGTCGCGTTCAAGCGGCAGCACGACACTTTCTAACAGTCCGAACTCGCTAAAAAGATCTCGATAGCAGTCGGCATTTTCCTTTCGCTCGTCCGACCAAGCGTCCAAATGCGGTAGTTTCACACGAAGCACCGAGCCCTGAAAGCCGTCCAGTCTTGAGTTCAGGCCCACCCATTTGTGATAGTAGCGTTCTTTCGATCCATGAACCCGCAGAGCGAGAAGGACCTCGGCAATAGCGTCGTCATTGGTCGTCATGAATCCGCCGTCGCCCATGCCGCCCAGATTTTTCGACGGGTAGAACGAAAAACATCCGATGTCGCCGATCGATCCGGCCCGACGACCGTTGTCTTCGGCGCCGATTGCCTGAGCTGCGTCTTCAACGATCGGGACGCCGCGAGTTTCGCAAACTTTCCGCAACTCGTCCATTTCAGCGCACTGGCCGTAGAGATGGACAGGCTGAACAGCCTTCGTCCGGTCCGTGATCTTACTCTCGACCTGCGAAACATCCAGGTTGTAAGTTTCGGGGTCAATATCCACGAAAACAGGTTTTGCACCCAGCCGCGTAATAGCACTTACGGTAGCAAAAAAACTGTACGGGGTGGTTATTACTTCGTCCCCGGCCTGAACGTCCAGGGCCATCATCGCCAGCAGCAGCGCGTCGCTGCCGGACGCACACCCGATCGCGTATTTCGTCCCGCAGTAGTCGGCAAGCTCCTTTTCCAACTGTGCCACCTCGCCGCCGAGTATAAACGCGTTCGAATCAAGCACGCGACCCAGGGCCGCCTCGATCTCGGGCCGAAGTTTATCGTTCTGTTCTTTTAGGTCGAGTAGAGGAACGTTCATTCGGAATTAGCCACAGAGAACACAGAGGGTTAGTTGGAAATCCTTTTAACACCGTCAACCAGGCGTTTTTCGCCAAAATTAATGATCAACCCGCGCTTCAGGCCGGTAGCTTTCAGATACGAAAGCACCTGAGCCATAGCAACATCCGGCAATCTGGAAACGGATTTGATCTCGATTATAACTTCTCCTTCGACAATTAGGTCTATCCTCTGTCCTTTTATGACACGGTCTTTGTAAATGACGTCGATAGAAACCTGGCGACTGCAGTTCAGGCCGCGGAGTTCTAGTTCATAACACAAAGCCTCTTCATAAATCGACTCAAGGAGCCCGGGCCCAAGATTCTTATGAACTTCAATGGCGGCCCCAATTATTTCTCGTGTTAGTCGATCTGACGGATTAGTTGCGGAAACATTCACAAATTATGACCTGATATATAAAAATCAAACTCTGTGTTCTCTGTGGCTAAATTCTACAAAAACAAGACCCAGTTTGCATTTTCGAACGTCGTTTTTTAGCCTAACTCGAGTGATTGCCGACAAGAAAAAGAGAACGGCCGAGATTATCAAAAGGCTGCGAAAGAGATATCCCGACGCCCATTGTGCGCTGAATTATTCCAGCCCTTTCGAACTTCTGATCGCCACTATTCTTTCAGCGCAATGCACCGACGAACGCGTGAACGTCGTCACCGCCGACCTGTTCAGGAAATACCGCACGCCGCAGGATTTTGTGGATGTTCCCAAGTCCGAACTTGAAAAGGATATTCATTCAACCGGATTCTTTCGCAACAAAGCCAGGAACATAAAGGCGGCAAGTCAACGAATTATTGACGTTTACGGCGGCAAGATTCCGCGTACGATGGAGGAAATTCTGACCCTCGGAGGCGTGGCCCGTAAGACGGGAAATGTCGTACTTGGCAATGCTTTCGGAATCGCGTCTGGTGTGGTTGTCGATACGCACGTCTCACGGCTTTCGCAGCGGCTTGGGCTGACCGACGAAAAAACGCCCGAAAAAATCGAGCGTGATCTTGAGCAGCTGGTTCCAAAACGGAACTGGATAATGTTCCCGCACTGGATGATCTTTCACGGAAGGCAGGTCTGCCATGCCCGCAAACCAAAATGCACCGAATGTGTGCTGGCCGATATTTGCCCGTCGTACAAGCTATCCGTCGGCGATCCGGCCTAAGCGTCTATCTCCGGCTTACTCTGAGGTGCCGTCGGCTTTGGAGTTTCCTTGACCGGCTCTATCTTTTTTTCGCCTGACGCCCCGTTCTGTTCGATTCCAAGCTGTGACATGATCTCAGGCAAATTCAATCCCAGGGCCTGAAGCTGTTGAAGAAGCGAGAAGATCAGCGTTGGGCCTGTTTGAGCAAATCTATTTATTCCTCCGCCGCCATCACCATTTCCGTGCCCCTGATCAATCATTACGATCTTGTCGATCTTGCCCAGCGGCTCGGCAACTGCCTGAAATACAGGTGCCGACGATTCGATGATTGATGGTAATTTTTCGAGAATCGTCTGAAGCCTTGAGGCGTCGTTAAACTCGCGCCACGCCGCGGCTTTTTCTTTGATCGCGGCCGCTTCCGCAAGACCTTGTGCTTCGATCGATTTCGCCTGGGCGAGACCGGTCGCCTGCAGTTTTTCGGCTTCGGCAAGGCCGACCGCTCGAATCTTTTCAGCCTCGGCTTTACCTTCGGCGGCGACGCCGTCGGCCCCGCCCTGGTCTACCCCTTTGTGTTTATGCTCGTCTTCTTCCTGAA
>CADEEU010000271.1 GCA_902826385.1 uncultured Acidobacteriota bacterium
TTCATGTTTGAAAAATGTATTGTTTCGTGAAACGCGGCATAAACTACGAATAATATTATTGCCAATGACTCGCTTTTTCGTTTTGGAATTGCTTGTTGGATTGTCGTGGTTGTGTTTGATGCGGTGGTGGCTTGGGGACTTTATGTTTTGCTAAAGCCGATAAATAAAAGTCTTTCTTTGCTTGCCGCGTGTTTTAGGCTGGTATTCACGGCAATTTTCGGATATTCGTTTGTAAATTATTTCTCAGTTCTAAAACTTCTGAGCGGTGCGGAATATTTGAATGCGTTTGACCCACATCAACTACAAGCACAAGCAATGTTATTACTCAATACACAGTATTTTGCGGTTCGCATTAGCTATGTCTTTTTCGGTATTCATCTATTTTTGCTTGGACTTTTAATTTTGAAATCCGATTATATTCCGCGAATTTTAGGAATTTTTTTGGTGATTGCTTCCGGCGGATACCTGATAGATTGCTTTGGCAATTTTCTTTCGACTGCTTACGAAGACAATGAGTTGGTTTTTATGATTTTTATCGGAATACCTGCGCTTGTTTCAGAATTATCGCTTACCTGTTGGCTTCTATTTAAAGGAGGAATGGCGAAAAAGGCGAAGGGATTTGTTGAGGTAGGAAGCGAGATTTATCAAGGTTTCTTTTGGGACAAACCAAATTGAAACCCATACAGCCAGTTTATCGAATAACGAAAGAAAACTATCTTATGAACAAGACAAAAGTTATCTGGTTCTGTTTTTGGTGGTCGTTATATCAGTCCAAATCTCCGGGCAAACTAAAAGTACGCCGACACATACTTTTACTTTTAAGCACGGAGTTTCTCTGAATCACTGGACAGGATCGCAAATTGATTCTTTTAAGACGCTTGTTTCTTGTGTTGTAAACCTCCCGCGATTAGTACCAGCTAGGAATACACATTTCCGGTTTGTGTTTTGTGAGATATTCGCTGGGAGGCATGCCTCCCAGCGAATCGTGTGATCGGTGGTGGTTGTCGATTTCCAGCCACCACTCCGTTTGCGATCTCACGTCCGATAAACTCTCGAAGATGTACATATCAAGCACCGCCTCGTGGTACGAGCGTTTAAAGCGTTCGATGACGCCGTTCTGCATCGGCTTGCCGGGCTGCGTGAATTCGAGCTCGACTCCTTTCGTTTCGGCCCAGTCTGCCAGGGCCATGAACTCAGGTCCATTGTCGAATCTGTCTGACGGGAAGCCCCCAAAGGTCCTAAAACGTCGTCCGTCCAAAGTGCGTCGCTCATGAAATCAGCGGACCGGCAATGGTTCGCGGCCTGCGGTACGCTGAGCGGATCAGGGTTGCGTGCCGGTAATCTCCGCTTGTGCTTTCGACGCTTATTCAGCTTCATTTCGCAATAAACACGATTTACACGCTTGTGATTCCAGCCTTTTCCCTCTCGCCGCAGCATCGCATGAAACTTGCCGAACCCCATCTCCGGATTCAATCCCGCAAGTCTCGCCAGAGCCTCTTCGATCTCCGTATCCTTATTTGCCATCTTCGTGCGATAGTGAAACACGGTCCTCGACATTTCATCAACGAACATGCCCGCCTCTCGCTTATCAGGTACTTCGCCCTGATGTGCCCCACCACGATCCCCTTCTCTACCGCTCCCAGGGCTTTTTTTCGATCACGTCCTTTAACACAGCAAGCTCCACATACATCCGCTTTAATTGCCGGTCTTCTTCTTCCGACTCACGCATCCGCCGGATGTCAGATGCCTCCATCCCTCCGAACTTCGACTTCCATTTGAAATACGTCGCCGTTGATATCCCGGCCTCCTGGCATACCTCCGCCACCGTCCGTCCCCCTTCAACCTGCTTCAGGATCCCTATCACTTGCGTCTCACTGAACTTCGATCTCGTCATTTCCAGTCACCCTCCCTACTTCCTATTTTGACCGGAAACTATATTTCTGTCTGGTACTATTTTATTGGCAGGCTTACAATCCGCCATACTTTCTGCCCCCGATCATTTGTACGGTGCTTACGGTGACGTGTTTGTTGACTTCGCGTTTGCTCGCAAAATGGATGGCGAATGAAAACGTCTCTCCTAGATCATGTTTATAAATAGGGGCACTGAGTTGACCATTGTGAGTGCCGTACCCACACATTCCGAGATAGATGCCATTCAGGACATATTGCCCACCTGACTTTTTTGAAGTTTGGGCCGATACCAATTTTGAGGGAAATAATGGCCATCGGAAAAGGCACTAAAAGAAGACCCTTGGAAACGAGAAAAACGTCGTCGTCATTCGACTATGAACGCTACGAGACTTTTTACCAGACTCATTGCAGTTCTTTCCACACTTGAAACTCACTTGGACGGACCTTGAACCGTGCGACATTTCCATCATGCAAGCTCAAGATCTCTTGCTCGACCAGACCGAAGACCTCTTCTCGGTCGGTTTCTGCGATCGTGCTCGCATCGATTGCAGCGTGGATACGCGGCACCACATCGCTACCGGCAACGCGTTCGAGAATTATCGATCTGACAATCTCCTGGATCTGTGTCCGGTACCGCAGCTTCATAAGGTTGGGTTCCCCCATAGCTAGCTGAATCGCCGTGTATCGTTGTGAAGATCGAATGTAGGCCCACATGTAAAGATCGCGGATCAGACTGACATCATTCCTTTCGTAAATACCGAGAAGTGCATAAACATAGGCATCCTTATCGACGTCCGTGAAAGATAGCGGCCGGAGGTTTTTCTTGACCAAGGGGATGTTCGCGACGAGCCGAGCGGTCCTCTTGTTCACATCCTCGAATGCTTGAAGGTATGACAAGTGTACGATCGAAAATAGTGACTGTTCGAACGGATCTTCGATCCGGTTCATCTTTTCTATGAAGATATCGAAATACTCGCGGATCAGTTGTGGATTTTCGAGGGGAACATATGTTGAACCGCCGATCTCCACTATGATCGATCGCAACCTCCCGGACGCGGCCGGATCTCCGAGCAAATTCTCCGAGAGAAGAGCGTGAACGCTACGGATCTCATGTGACGTGATCCCATTGTCTTCGACGGATTCAACTATGTACTCTATCGCCGCCTTATGGTTCAAGATCATTTGGGCTTCGGATACTTCCTTCCCGGTCGCCGTTTCGCCTAGTTCTATCAACCGTTTGGTCTCAAGCAAGGAGTAAGTGTTCCCCTCGAGCCGGCTGGAGTTCCAAGACAGATCGATTAACAGCCGATCCAGTATGTTTCGGGCATAAGTTCCAGCCGGTTGAACGACCGGCTCAACCTGTCCAAGAGCCTTCAATTTTTCGCGCTGGTCAGCGGCGAGGTAGAAAGTTTCGTTCGGTTCGTAGGAGAGTAGGAATTCGTGAATGTAGCCCACCGGTGCTCGTTCGGCGAGAGCTTGAGTGACGTAATTCCATGACTCCCTCGACTCTGGGGAGACGTCGATCCCTTTCAGAAAATGGCTGATTTTTGACCCCGCCGGTCCAATGCGTTCCTTATTCTCTCGAAGCACATCTACTCCGGGCCCTTTCTCGGGCAAAACGTATACGCGTGAGCGTGCAGAACCTTTCGGAACGACTATGTTTCTTCTTGTCAATGATGCCAATGCTCTTCGAATCGCTTTGCGTTCGGTTTCATCGTTGGGAATCCCGGCTGCATCCGCGATTGAGCGGATACTAACCTCGTCCGCATCACTCAGCAGTTGAATGATTAGGGCTTCCAATTCGGCTTTCTTTTCTCCTTTTTTCATAAGCTTCTTGGCGGTATTACAAATGGGAATTTATATGTCCCATTTACCTAATTGGGACATTGTACTTTCTAATTGGGACATAGTAAAGACAAAACGGGACATATGACGTGTCCCAAATAACTTACTTGTGTCCCATTAAAGACTGGTATGGAAAAGGTGATCTGACGTCAGATATCAAAGTAGTTCATAAAGAGCGAGACAGCTAAGGCGGGAATTGTTTGGCGGCACTTCTTGACATAAAATGTTCAGGGGGGCGGGGAAATTGCGGCATTGGAGAAGTAATTTTATGCGAAAAGTACCGCTTTTCGGTACTTTGTGCAAGAAATAACTTTTGCGTTCTTGATGCCGATGCACGGTCTCTTATGAGGTATTGCATTCATCAACCAAAAAGGCCCCAATAGCTGAATCCGGCTCAAACTTTGAATGCGCGATCTGGAATCCACAATCGTTATGCAAGGATGAGCTTGGAGAAAGGTAGATTCCACGACCCAAAAGTGACGTTTGTCAAAGAACGATTTCGCGATGCACCAACCTGAAGAAGCGTTGGCATTTCAGACAATTGTGCTGCGGGATCTATAAAAAAGCGGTAGGCGAAAAGGGAGAAGAGTAGTTAAAACCGGAAACCAACTTCTTGGTGTGTAAATAGGCCAGAATGACGTAGGAGATCCGGTTTCGTCACATTTGTTCTCGAAAATGTCGCAAAGAATTAAACAGCAAAATTGGTGTTTATTCTCGATCAGAATGTGTTACTTTGTTGTACTCGCTAGTCTTATTTATCGACGTTTTCATTGGGAATATTCTTGGTAAGTTGGTTGCAAGATGGTTACAGTTTTGCCGACGCATACCTATTCATATGTTGTGATTGATACGCAGACAGCCGATTTTGATTGGTTCTGAGCGATTTTTAGAAGCTGTGATTGACCCTCAGATTGGTTGGACTTCAGGCGAAGTTTCTGAAAGCGGTCGAAGAAAGACGCATTCGACGTGTTGGCGGAACGATGGAACGCGAAATTGATGTGCGGGTTGTTGCCGCGACTTCAAGAGATCTCCGATCAATGGTCAAGCACGGGACATTTAGGGCCGATCTCTTCGACCGTCTGAACATCCTTCAGCTTGAAACCTTGCCGCTTCGTTATCAAAAGGAAAGAATTGTCGAGACATTCCTCGACCAGTTAGAGACCGATAGAGGCACAATAGGGCTGGAGGAGCCTCTACAAATCGAAAAAGAAGTTCTTGTAGCGATCCAGGAACTCGAATGGAAGGGGAACTATCGAGAGATTAGAAATTTCGCAACCCG
>CADEEU010000272.1 GCA_902826385.1 uncultured Acidobacteriota bacterium
TTATTCTCAGGCCAGTCAAGATTACGTTTCGTTTCCTTAACCGCATCGACGCCTGGAGCATCCGAGTGTGCTTTTGACGTGCCCTGCTTCGGCATACCGTAGCCGATGATCGTCTTAATTCGGATCAGTTTTGGCTTGCCCATACTCTTCTGCGCGGCCTTGATCGCCTCTTCGATCGCCCGCAGATCGTTACCGTCCTCGACCACCGATACTTCCCATCCGCAGGATTCGAACCGCTTCGTAACGTCCTCTGAAAACGCTAAATCGGTCGGGCCGTCGATGGTTATTTTATTGTCGTCGTAAAGATAGATCAGGTTGTCCAGTTTCAGGTGGCCGGCAAGTGAAGCGGATTCGTAACTGACGCCTTCCATTAGGTCGCCGTCCGAGCAGATGCAGTAGATGAAATGGTCGATAACGTTGTGGCCCTTGCGATTAAACATCGCCTCAAGGTGCTTTTGCGCCATGCCCATCCCGACACCGTTCGCAAAACCCTGCCCCAGCGGGCCGGTCGTTATCTCGACACCGGGCGTCAAAATATTTTCCGGATGCCCAGGAGTTTTCGAATGGAGCTGGCGAAAATGTTTCAACTCATCCAGCGACAGATCGTAACCCGTCAAATGCAGCAGAGAATAAAGCAGCATCGACCCGTGCCCGGCACTCAGCAGAAACCGGTCGCGGTTGAACCACTTCGGGTTTTTCGGGTTGTGCCGCAGAAACTTCGTCCAAAGCACATACGCCGCCGGTGCCATTCCCAACGGCAGCCCCGGATGCCCGGAATTCGCCTTCTGCACCGCATCAAGCGAAAGCGTACGGATGGTGTTGATAGAAAGCTGGTCGATGTCGGTGGTTTTCTTCAATTTGGCGGCTGTGGTCATTGGTTTTGCTGATCAAAATAGGTTTTGTAAACGGTGGAATGACGTTTCCGAGCGACTTTATATGCTTCTCGACTTACTTCCCCCCGAGGAAAAGGCTGGCTTTTTGGCGTCCGGATTTTTTCAATACTTCCTATTTTGCCAGCAGTTTCCAAAGCAAGCAAAACTGTCCCGCGGGAAGATGTTATTGCCTTTGTAATTCAGCCTGCGAGAGGGTCGATTATCTTCACATAATCTGAAAATCGGCGGAAGTCTTTATCTGCACTAGCAACGGCGGCACCGTGCTCAACAGCGGATGCCGCGATGTGAGCATCCATAACAACATCGCCGGATATGTTCATCTCGCGGAGGATTTTCGAGTAGATCGACCAATGTTTCTCGGTCGGGCCGACAAGCTCGACCATAGGATTTTCAAACAAGTCGTCGAGCCGGTCACTCGCGTCAGCAATGCTTGAAGGCCTTTTGAATATCCGTTTGTTCGTGGAAACTCTCAAGAACGCCGCGACCACTGTCGAGATGACCGCAACGGATTCATCACGGCTTGATAATAATTCTTCAAACCATTTTGAAACTTTTCTATGCTGCGGCAGTTCATCAATGTAAGCGTATAGCAATACATTTGCATCCAGCAGGATCATTTGTGAAAATCGCCCTCCACCTCTGAGAGCAATGCCCATACATTGTCGAAATTAAGGCCCGGCTTTGGTTTCAAGTTTTTCAACGGCCTGATCTTGAATTGAGCTTTGGTTGCCTCACCTTCCGCTATTAAGCCTTTTTTCATCAATTGATTAACTATTTGCTTGAATGACGCATCGGGACGCTTTTTCTGAATGCGCTTAATGCCGATGACTACTTCATCTTCTAACGTCAGGGTAGTTCTCATAATGACATCATAGCATCAAATATAACACACATCAAAACATCATTTTACCGTACAAGTTTTGATGACGTTTCCGAGCCGTACGATATTGCCCGCCGTTCGTCCGCTTTGCCTTGTAACTTTGGCCTTTTGGAGTTGAAAATTGGTCGATGGTCCCGATCTTTTCCAAAGCGAGCAAAACCGCCCCGCGGGAAGATGCTTCGCGAGTGTCGGGGAGCGTCATATCGCGCCCTAACACGTCGGCGATGATCTGAGTCCAGACGGGCGAATGGCGAAGCGCTCCGCCGGAGGCGATGATCTCGCGGATGCGGCAGACATTGTTTAGCTGGTCCAAAATATCGGCAAAGCGATAGGCGACGGATTCGAGCGCCGCCTGGACGATGTCGATGGTGTCGGTCGCGGAACGTAGTCCAAAGATTGCTCCTGTTGCGTTCTCGTGATAGCCAGTGCTGCGCTCACCGGCAAGAAATGGCAAAAATGTTAGGCCATGACCGGCCGGCGGGCGTTTGGCGATTTGGGCTTCGGTTTTGTCGTCGTCGGCCAAAAGGCGAATGTTGTCTTTCAGCCACCGGTAAAGGCCGCCGCCGTCGCTTAAAGCGCCGCCTATGATGACGCGTTTGCGGTCGATGCGGTAACACCACAAACCGTCAGGGATTTGCTCAGGCGGGTCACCCTTATAAGCAACACGCATCGCACCCGATGTGCCAATCATCAGCGCGGCTTTGGATTTTTTTACGCAGCCGGCACCGATGTTGTTTGCCGCTCCGTCACCGATTGCCGGGAACCATCGGGCATCGTTAAGGCGCGGCCAGCGTTTTGCGTATTTTGAATTGAGTGCGAAGGTTGCGGAATCTTCAGCCGTGATCTGCGGCAAAACCGACGGTTTGATCTTCAAAAAGCTCAAAAGCTCGGTGTCCCAATCGCATTTCCTGATATCGAAAACGCCGGTGGCCGAGGCCATCGACACGCTCGTCAACCAAGTGCCAGACAGACGCCCAGTCACAAGATCGCTAAGTGAAAGCCACTTGGCGGTATGTGAAAATACCTTCGGCTCGGTTTTCTTCAACCACAAGAGCTTTGCCGGCCAAAAGCTCGAATGAAATCGGGCTCCGGTCCGATCGTGAGCGGCTCGTTCGTCAAGACGTTTCTCCAATACGGCAACCTGCTCGCGGCTGCGCGTGTCGGCCCAGCCGAACACTTTCGTCGTCGGTTTACCCTTTACGTCGACACCGACCAGGCTGTGCCAAAAGCAGCTTGCCGCAACGTGCGTGATCTCGCCCTTTATCGTTTTTGCTTTTTTAAGAACGTCATCCACGGCCGCAACCACTTGATCGAACGCTTCGTCGGCATCTATCTCCGCCCCGCCGTCGTCGGTCGCGGTCAGCGAGCGTTCGTGTTTGACCATTGTCCGCGGCAGCACATTGCCCGCGTCATCATACAACGCCGCACGAACGCTGGACGTGCCAATATCTAATGCGAGGATCAGTTCTTTGCTCAAGGTAAGAAAATAAAAATGAGGATGTCTAAAAACTTAAAAGCGGTGAAGACTTAACCACGAATTACACGAAAAACAACACGAAAATTCTGCATTTTAGGATTGTTTAGTGTCTTTTTGTGTAATTTCATGGTTAGAAAATCTTCAAAATCGGCTCTATTTCACGCCGACGATCTTCTTAAACCACCAACGCAGGCCAACAAAAAGAAACCGATAGTCCTTGAAAAACTCCGGTGGTTTGCCTTCGAAATAGTGGCCGATGAACTGGAGTATCCAACCCAAAACAAAAAGCCCCAACGCAATCCGCCACAGCCCGCCGACAAAAAAACTGACCGGAACCAGCAACAGCGAAATCGCGATCATCGGAATGCCGATGCTGTGCGTCAACCGGTTCATCGGGTGCTCGTGACTGTGCGCGTATTCTTCGATCCAATCGTCCCAAGATCTTCCACCCATCATATCGGCAATTTCTCCTTTCGATTTTTGGAAGATTCTATATCAGAACGGCTCAGCGGCGAAAGGTCTCGACCCGCAGCGCGTCGCTTAAGCTCCGTGTCTCGACGCTGGAAAAGCCATTAAGAAAATCCTCCGGCATAAAAACGTCGGCGTCATCGACGGTTTGCGGAACTTTGGTGACGATCCAGGCTTCGATAAGCTCGGCGAACTCAGCGTATGTTTTCTGGCCGCCGATGACGAACAGATCGCACCTAAGGAATTTTGCCAGATCGATGGCCTCTTTCTCGCTTCGCAGGAATATCAGATTTTCGGCCCGGTCGATCTGCGCCGAGCGGCTCAGCACAATGTTCAACCGGTTCGGCAGCGGTTTGCCCAGAGATCGCCACGTGTTCATTCCCATCACAACCGCGTGGCCGCTTGTCGTTTCTTTAAAATGTTTCAGGTCGGCCGGATAATGCCACGGCAGCCTGCCGTCCTTGCCAATGGCGTAATTTTCCGCGACCGCGACGATACCGATGATCGACATAAAGATTTCTTCCAACTATCAACTATCCACTCGAAAACTATCAACTGAGAATAATGCAAATTTGAATTTTAGTTGATAGTTTATCAGTTAGCAGTTGATAGTTTGACCTTTGTAAACCGCGATCTCCGAACCGGCGGCGAGGAGCGTCGATTTAGGTTTCGTTGTGGTCAGAAAATCAAAATCCGGACCGTATGTTTCACCAAAATCGACATCAATTTGGGGATTGCCCGCCGCGAACAATTCCCATTTCGGGTGTTCGACCTTGTATTCGTCAGTCCGATCAGCACCGCGTTTTGTATAGCCCCAATAATGCTCGATGATAAATTCTCCGTGCGAGCCTTCAGCCGGAACGCCTAAGCTTTGCCCGCGCTCGACACTGAGGGTGTTTGAGCAATCACCTTTTTGCCACGTGTAACTGACGGTTTCGCCATTTCTGAAATTCGACATCGACCATCGCTCATAAAGCTCACCGTAAACGACGCGTGCGACCGAGGCAATCGCTCGCCGCGGAACGATTTCTTTAACAAAAACGACACCGCGTCGGACTTCACCATCAGCTTCGCGGCGGACGTAAAAGCGAAGATTAACCTCTTCAAAATTCACGTGGAATGGAATCAAAAAATCCATCACCCGAGTGTCCAGAAACATAAACCCGACCAGGCTGACGAAACATTTTCCCTCCTGCAGGTCCAGTTCTGTCCCGAGCGGGACGCTCGCGGCCAACAGCGACGGCTCGACCTCGTAATTCACCATTATCAGGTCGTGCCATTTTGCCGTAAGGAACTTTTTCATCGGCTAAATAG
>CADEEU010000273.1 GCA_902826385.1 uncultured Acidobacteriota bacterium
ATGTATTTGTTAGATTCAATCGGGGAATTTCGATTCTAGAAAAGGTGAACTCGAAAGGTTATGAATCATTTAGCAAATTCGTACACCGACAGAAACCCTTTGGTCTTAGAACATTTGTACGACCAACAGGAAATGGCGGAATAACACTCTTCGCTAATGGAGAGATTGGGAAGATTGAAAAATCACAAATTACCGTTGGCCTAGAGCTTCTTGATAAGTGGAAAGTGTACACCTCGCGCGGATACGGTGAAGGCGGTGAAGCAAGAGAGTATCCGAGGATGATTCTTGGCAAGCCAAAAATTGGGCCGCCGAAAAGTGCATGCACCGAAACTTATATCGCTATAGGAAACTTTGATGAAGAAGACGAGGCAAGGAATCTCGCAAGCTATATGACCACAAGATTCCTTCGATTTCTAGTAGCTCTTCGAAAGAATACCCAAGACCTCAATCGGGAGAGATTTCTATTCGTGCCTGCTATACCTCTCGACAGAAGTTGGAGTGATGAGGAATTGTATGAGCACTTCGGACTAGAAGAGAATGAAATCCAGTTCATTGAGACCCTGATTCGTCCCATGGAAGCGAGTTTATTTTAATTAGAAAGGAGAAATTGACGATGGCACTAACTGAATTAGACAAAGCAGAAATTAGATTCATGATTGCAGAAGAGGTCACAAAGATAGTCATGAAGATTAGAGATGATGACTACTACGTTGATGCAAAGAATAATCCCGATCAGTTGCTCTGGGCGTTGATCAAGTCGGCTGATATGCAGACACTCGGTTTCGCAGGCGATCTGCAAAAGTTGCGAGAAGGAACCGCGGCCGCGAACGAAATAGATAATCGGCTGAAGCCGGAGTTTTAAATTCTCGAGCTATGAAGTTCTTTCCGGAAAAACCAGACGCCTCACCAAGCATTTATGCCTACGAGGATACGCATCCGAAATATGCCGGATTGTTGAAGGTCGGATATACAACGGGCGATGCAAAAAAGCGCGTCGCGCAGCAATATCCTACAAAACGGCCGGGCGGAGCTCCGTATAAAATTCACTTCGAAGAATCCGCAATGCGGATGGATGGTACTTCGTTTACCGATCACGACGTTCACCGCTATTTGAGAAAGAAAGGATTTAGAAATCCTGACGGCGAATGGTTTGAATGTACGGTTAAAGATATTCAGGCTGCCGTCATTGCTCTGCAAACAAATCAATTAAACGAAGAAAGCCGGACGCAAACCTTTGGGATGCGCCCGGAACAGCGCGAAGCGGTTCAGAAAGCCGTCGATTACTTTGAGAGCTACAAAGATGAGAAGGGCAAGGTTCCGCATTTCCTCTGGAACGCAAAAATGCGTTTCGGCAAAACATTTGCCGCTTATCAGCTTGCATTGAAGATGAGCTGGAAAAAGGTTCTGATTCTAACATTCAAACCAGCGGTTCAAAGCGCTTGGGAAGACGACTTGAAATCTCACGTAGATTTTGAAGGCTGGCAATTCATCTCGCGTGATGGATTGCAGTTTGAAGAAGCAGACAGATCGAAACCGTTTGTTTGTTTCGCGTCATTTCAGGATTATCTCGGAAAGACAAAGATCGGAGCGATAAAACCAAAGAACGAATGGGTTCACGAAATAAATTGGGATTGCGTTATCTTTGACGAATACCATTTTGGAGCTTGGCGCGAAGGAGCTAAAGGTTTGTTCGCGGCAGACGAATCCGAAGACGGCGAGGTCGAGGCCGAATATAAAGACGGTCAGGAATTCGTCGATGAAGAAATTCTGCCTGTCACAACCGGCCATTATCTATATCTTTCCGGCACTCCGTTTCGTGCCATCGGCACAGGCGAGTTTATAGAGGAACAGATTTACAACTGGACTTACTCGGACGAGCAGCGAGCGAAAACAACTTGGGCCGGAGCAGATAATCCCTATCTTTCTCTTCCTCGAATGGTTCTGATGACTTATCAGCTACCTGATTCGATAATCGAGATCGCAAAAGGCGGCGAATTTGACGAATTTGACCTAAATACTTTCTTTTCAGCAGAAGGAAGTTTCCAAGGTGCAAAGTTTAAGTTTGAAAACGAAGTCCAAGCGTGGCTCGATCTGATTCGCGGTCAGCATATTGCGACTTCGTTGGACAATTTGAAACTCGGAGCAAAGAAACCGCCAATGCCTTATTCGCACGCTCCGTTGTTAAGTGTGCTTTCACATACTCTTTGGTTTCTTCCGAACGTTGCTTCGTGCTGGGCGATGAAGAATCTGTTAGAGAAAAGAAACAATTTGTTCTATCACGATTACACGGTGAACGTTTGCGCCGGAACTTCGGCCGGCGTAGGACTAAATGCGTTGGGGCCGGTTCTGGAATCGATGCATAAACCGCTCGAAAGCAAGACAATTACATTGACCTGCGGGAAACTAACAACTGGCGTTACGGTCAGACCGTGGACTGGAATCTTTATGCTTCGCAGCACCAAGAGTCCGGAGACATATTTCCAGTCTGCCTTTAGAGTTCAGTCGCCGTGGACAATAAAAAATCCCGACGGAAACTCTCCGAACAAAGAAGAAATCATTAAACAAGAATGCTACGTATTCGATTTCGCTCCGGATCGAGCTTTGAGACAGATCGCAGACTATAGCTGCAAACTGGACGTGGAGGAAGCAAACCCGGAGACGAAGGTTTCCGAGTTTATTCAGTTTCTGCCAGTGCTGGCTTATGACGGCAGCACAATGAAAGAAATAGATGCCGCTGCGATCCTTGATTGGGCTATGAGCGGCACATCTGCGACTCTGCTAGCCAAACGCTGGGAAAGCGCGTTGCTGGTTAATGTAGATAACGGGACACTAGCAAAATTGATGGCTAATGAGGATGCAATGCGAGCCTTGAGTAATATCGAAGGTTTCCGAAGTCTGAATCAGGATATTGAAACGATCATCAACAAATCAGAAGCGGTGAAGAAAGCCAAGACAAAAGCCAGCGAGAAAGATCTTACGGAAAAAGAGAAGAAACAGCTCTCGGAAGATGAAAAGGAATACAAGAGCAAGCGCAAATTAATTCAGGAAAAGCTCATAAAATTCGCGACTAGAATTCCGGTCTTTATGTATTTGACCGATTATCGCGAACACAGTTTGAAAGACGTGATCACTCAACTAGAACCCGGATTGTTTAAAAGAGTAACCGGCCTGGACGTCAAAGATTTTGAATTGCTCGTCAGTCTGAACGTATTCAATAGTTCGCTAATGAACGATGCTGTTTATAAGTTCAAGCGATATGAAGATTCGAGCCTTTCATATACAGGAATTGCAAAGCACAAAGGTTTGAAGATTGGACTCTTCGATACAGTTATCAATCCGGAGGACGTTCGAAACGCATTTGTTAACAGTTCTGAAATGCAAAAATTAAATGTGTACTAAAGACCATCCGTATGGCACGACAATTAAGCTCCAAATCCGTCGCCGTCCTTTCACTGATTGCTGAAGGGTTAAGCTACTCTCAGATAGTTGACGGTCATCCGAATATTTACATATCTAGATATTTTCCACGCTGCGGAAGAAGCATTGCGGTTGAATGAATCCGATTCGGATTATCACAGCCGACTAGCCGAAATAAAGAAAAAACATCCGCGCGCTTACGAAAAATGGAGTAATGATGAAGACGACCAGCTTCGATCATTGGTCGCAAACGGAGCGAGGATTCGTGACATCGCAGCAGATCTTCAACGTCAACCGAGCGCCATTAATTCGAGACTTGGCAAGTTGAATTTAGATTACAAATAGGTAGGAAAATCTCGTGTTGTCGTACCCCCAGAAGCGGATATTTTCCTGACTTTAATATATATACCTCAGATCGCAACAAAATAGGTTTGTCCGGGAATTGTTTCCGAGTTTCTAAAAAGAAAATTTTCGGCCAATTTCTGCGGGGCATTAAAAATGGGATTTTTGGTGATGTTTGTGGCTGAAAAAAGTTCTTGATTTTTTTCTTCGGGACTTTTTATAATATTTCTGGATCTGCCGGAAGCCCTCACCGTTTTTGGGGCAGATTTTTTTTCCGCCGTAATTGGTGGTTCCTACCTGTGGCCGTTCTGGTCTGCTTCCGCAAATCTTAAAATCTAAACAATCAGGAGATTTACCATTATGAGAAGGAAATTTTGGTGGTCTGGGACTATGTCTGACCAGGTCACTTTAATGCAGAACTTTCTTGCGAAGATACCGAACTACGGGACGGTGTTGGGAATGACGGCGGCGCAGGTTACGGCGGCGCAGGGGTTGTGTTCGGCGTTTATCGGCGCATTTAACGCGACGGAGCAATGCCGCGCGTCGATGGCGGCAATGACGCAGTGGCGCGATGAAATTTTTAGCGGCGAGCCAGTGGGTGCGGCGATTCCGGCACCTCCGGTTTTTCCGGTGGTGGAAGAAGTGGCGTACACGCGGGGAACTATAAAGCAGTTTTTCGAAGTGCGAGACCGCATTCTGGCCGCGGCGGGTTACACACAGGCGATCGGGGAAGACCTCGGGATAATCGGGCCGGAAATTTCGCGTCCTGCACCGGGTGCGATAGTGCCGGAATTAAGAACGGAGACTTCGACCGGTTACTGGGTGAACCTTTCGGGAAGCATGCAGGGAATGGATGCTCTGAAAGTGGAGTATTCGCGGGACGGTGGAGCGAGTTTTACTACCGTCGCGTTCCTGACCAATACTCCGGGCGGTTTTCAGATCACGCCGCAGAATCCGAACCAGCCGGAGAAAGGCTTTGTGCGTGCGATCTACGTGAAAAGAAACGAAGAGATCGGCAGATACTCGGCAAATTATCCCGTGACGGTTTCGTAAGTTAGTTTTTGCCCGCGAAATCAGGCGAAAGGACGCGAAAAGTGTAAGTACTTTTCGCGTCTTTTCTTTTTTGGTGAGGAAACTATCGCCGCAAAAAGACACAAAAAACACAAAAAAGAAAAACGCTCCCTTTTAGGAATTTTTTTTTGCCCGCGAATTACGCAAGT
>CADEEU010000274.1 GCA_902826385.1 uncultured Acidobacteriota bacterium
ATCCTTTGCAGATAGAGAATGAACGAAGTAAAGTTGCCGGCCGTGATCTCGCCGTTCACTGCCATCGGCACGCCGACCGCTACGATGATCACAAAGCCGAGCCCGATGAAAAAGAAAAGCATCGGCCGCATGGCGGCGGCAAACTTTACCAGTCGAATGTTCTGTGCTGCGTATTCGCGGTTGAGCTTTTGAAACTCTTCGATCTCGGCATCCTCCTGCGCGTAAGCGCGCACGACGCGGACGCCGGACAAATTTTCCTGCGTGCGGGCGGTGATAGAGGAAAAGAATTCCTGGATCTTTTCAAAGCGTTTGTGTATCTGGCCGCCGAGGAATTTTACCGTCAGCGATACCAGCGGCATCGGGATAAGCAGCAGCAGCGTGAGCTTTACCGAAATACTGAGCAAAATCGGCAGCACTATGCACAACGCAAAGACAGCCTGAAAGCTGTACAAGATCATCGGCCCTACGATCTGCCGGACGGCTGCAAGATCGTTGGTCGCCCGGGCCATCAGGTCGCCAACGCGGTTGTTGTAAAAGAATTCTGCCGGCTGATTGACGACGCTGTCATAGAACGCCTCGCGCATATCGTATTCGATGTCGCGCGAAGTGTTGATCAATATCCGACGCTGCAGGAAAAGGAAGATTCCGCTGAGAAGATTGACGGCAAGGATGATCGATGCATAGTAAACGATGTTCCGCCACGTGATGTTCTCCTGCACCGACAACGCATCGACCGCAACGCCCACCAAATAGGGCACGAGCAAACCGAAGACCAGCGAAACCAAAATACACGCGATCCCGACCGCCATCCGCCAGCGGTAAGGTTTTACGAAACGCACAAATTTCCTGATCGGGGTCATCTTTCTGAATTTCCTCTTGGTCTTCTCATTCCATGGTAAAAATCCGAACCACAGAAGACGATGAATAAGAGGAAAGAATTACACCTTTGTATATGTCGCTATCGCGGTCGCGATCTGTTTTCCTCCTTCGTTTATTACGTCGGCCGAGACAGTAAAAATCCGCTTGCCGCCGCGGACAACCTTTGCGGTGCAGGTGAACGTGCCTTCGGTGTGCGGACGCAGATAGTGAACGGTCAGGTCGATGGTGGACGTTCGTCGCCTTCAGCTATACGAGTGATCACGGCGAAGGCCATGGTCGTGTCGATCAGCGTGGCCGTAACGCCGCCGTGCAGCGCGCCGGCCGGTTGGCGAAGATCGTCGCGCATGTCTATCTTGATCACAGCTTCATTCGGGCGAAGATCGACCAACCGCATGCCCATCAGTTGTGCGAACGGCAGGCCGTGCAGTGTGTCCTCCGCACGCTGGCGTTGTTCGGGTGTTATTTCTTGAAGCTCACTCATCGCTGTCTGTGAAATTCCTCCATCGAAACCTTCGCGAATCCGGCGGGCAGCGTGAAAAGGTCGGCATCCGGTTCGAGCTTAAAATCGACCATCTCGACTGAAAATTCCAGCGACCTCTCTCCGCCGGTTGTCGAAAAGAATTCCTGCTTAACCGGAAGGCCGATCGATTCGTCATAATAGACCGCCGTTTCAGATGCCTCGTTTACAATCCGATATTTCAACACGCTGCCCTCGCGGCCCGTTTCTTCGAACTCCGCGCGTTCGCCGACGGTCAGCAGCTCGTGAGTGAGTTCGCTAAAGGCCTGTTCGCCGGTGCTTCCGCTTACGCTCGGTTTTTCTGCAAAGACCTTACGTTCGAAATCGATCAGATATTCCTTGTCGATCCTCAAAACGGTCCTTTGATTCCCGGCTCCGAAGTCGTAATCGATCCGTCGCCAACTGCCCTTACCCGCCAGCCGCGTTCGCCGGACGGACTGGCCGGCGGTTTCCACGATCTCGCATTGAAAGTTTTCAGGTTCCTTTGTCTTGAACGGGTATCGGCTTTTCGGCTCGGCTACGGATGGGACCGATGTATTTTCAGCGGTTTTTAGCCAACCGCACCCCGCGGTCGCCAGTAAAATTAGAGTTAAGGCGAGGAAAGATTTAGCGGGATTTGACAAAAACATTCGGGTTATTTGAAGTTTAACATAACGATGTCGGCGAACGATAAAAGCTCGAAATTGCAGCGTTGGCAGGCGGCCTATATCGCCGCGGCGGCAGTCGTGCTGCCGGTTGCGCCGTTTTTGATCTTGCAGGGACAGTACACGCGAAAGAAAGTCGGGCTGCTGCCGGACGCGGCCGGTGACAAGACGGGCATCGTCGGCGAAGGCGTCGGAGCGGCGGCAAGGCTGCTTGTCATCGGCGAATCGACGGTAGCCGGTTTGGGAGCCCGGAACCACGAGCTGGCATTGACCGGGCAGTTTGCAAAACGGCTTGCAACGCGAATCGGCCGTCCGGTCGAATGGACCGTGATCGGTAAGAATGGCGTCACGGCACGGCGGACGATAGACGAGCTTGTGCCGCAGATGCCCGCTGACAAGAAGTTCGATTACATCCTGCTCGGCATCGGCGGCAACGACGTGATGAAACTGAGCAGCCCAAAGAAGTGGCGGCGTGACATGATCGAGCTGCTCGGCATTTTGCGTGATAAAAACCCCGAAGCGGTCGTCTTTATTTCGAACTGCCCGATGATCAAATATTCGCCGGTGATGCCGCACCCGATCAAGTTCCTGCTGTGGGAGCTTTCGAAACTGCACAACGCAAACATCAGGGAATTCACCGACGGGATGGACCGCGTTCATTATTTTCCGCAGCCGATCGACGTCGATGTTTCCAACTTTTTTGCCGACGGCATCCATCCTTCGGAGCAGGGTTATTCCGATTGGGCCGACGCGATGCTTAGACATTTCGATACTCAGCATAAATGGTAGCCTCCGAGCCATCTGCAGAAAGCCTTGCCGACTTGCTCGACACATCCGCGGAATGGCTGATCGTCGGTGAAAACGGCCGCACATTTCCCGTAAACAGAAACGAGATAGACCTGATCGCGGAAGCCGACAGGACATTTTTCGGCGTGATCGGCGAGAGCGGGTTTCGGACGCGACGCGTCTCTGCATTTGAGTTTTGCGATGGCGAGATCGCGGTAACGGTGTCGTCCGCGTTCGGGCGCGAGACTGAAAAACTGCGGCTGGTGCCGCGTGTGTCGGCGGCGGAGCTGGCCGCGAATGTCGAACTTGCCCGGTTGACCAGGGCGAATGAGATCGCGTCGCTGATCGAGCGATTCGAAACCGGCACTAAAATCGTTCGCATCGGTCTGAATAAGGGAAGCGGGCGATTTGCCGAGATCATTGCCGACACAGGGCCGAAGCGCTTCGGTGTATATGCCGACATCGTGGGCGGAACGACCGCGGAGGCAATACTGACGTCGGCCATCCTGTGGTTCGAACGATTGCAGACGCGAGCAAAGAAACCGGCCCGCGAACTTCACATCGTAGTTGAGAAACGAGCGGCGGCGAACCTTCAAAAACTCCACGCGTTGCTGAAAACACCGGTCCGGTCGTCGCTACGCATTTTCGAGATAAATCGTTCGGGCGGCGTCGAGTCGCTGAAACCGCGGGCCGAACTCGCAATCAACCGTCTTTGGCGCGAGAAGCCGAAGAAGCTGAATTTGCCTGATGAGATCGTTCCGGGCGAAACGGCGAGTTGGATAATCGGGCTGGCGCCGGACGAGATCGACATTATGCATTCGCGGCAGGGCGAGACGCTGCGGTTTAACGGAATGGCCTTTGCGCGCGTGCGGACGGTTGCCGGCCGCGAGTCGGCGTGGTTCGGCGTCGACCGCGCGAAGCGTCCGCTGAATGAACAAAGCCGGCCCGACCTTTTGCGGCTGCTGAGCGATCTGCGGTCTTATCGCACGGCCGAACCGGCTTCGAAACGGCATGAATTTTACCGGCACTCGCCCGAATCCTGGCTCGAATCGATCCTGCGGCGGAATATAAAATTGCTTGACGCAAACCTCATTCTTGCCCCGATCTACAACCAGTTCCGCACTGTGGCCGACAAGATCGACCTGCTGGCGTTGAGACGTGATGGCCGCCTCGTGATCATCGAAATCAAAGCCTCGCCCGACCGCGAAACTCCGTTTCAGGCGGCCGACTATTGGCGAAAGATCGAACACCTCCGCCGCCGCGGCGAGCTGAAACGGGCCAGGGTTTTTGGCGATCTCGAAATGATCGACAAACCAGCACTCGTCTATGCCGTCGCCCCGGCACTGAGCTTTCACCGCGACTTCGAACACTTTGCCCGGATGCTTTCGCCTGAGATCGAGCTGTGGCGGTTCGAGCTGCACGAGAACTGGCGCGAGGAAGTTAAAGTGATCGCGAGACGGAATTATTTCGATCATTTGCAGTAGGTCGGTCGTCTCATTTTTTTGAGCATTTTGAGACGGGCTAACATGCCTGTTTGCAGCATTTAAGTCGAATTTCGTCTCACTGCTTTTGGACGATAAGGAAATGAGACGATATCGGACGTAACTTATTGATATCATTACGTTTTCCCCTTTTGCATAAAACGGTGTGCCGTGGCCTTTGAAACGCCAAGTTCCGCGGCTACAAAACTCGCACTACTGCCTTTTTTGGCGAGGGATTTTGCTATGGCCTTCTTCGTTCGCCTTTCATCCTTGGTCGCCGTTGTGCGCGGCGCTTCAACCTGCGCTGTTTCCGCAGCGATCTCGACAAAACTGAATCCGAGAAAATTGTTCAGCGGCCGACGATCGGTCCGGCCGGTTATGCCGAGGCATTTGGCGAGGTCGAATTTTCCGACGCGGTAGACGACGACGTTCGTGCGGTCGAATTCAACCCGTCCGGAGCGGACCTTGATCTGTTTCAGATACCGCAGATCGGGCGACGCCGCACTTCGGCCGATGGCGAATATCGAGTCGGCAAAGTTTGAAAGGTTGACCGAACCCTGCAGGTCGCCTTCGGTCAGCTCGCCCGGCGGGCCGTGGCGTTTGGGAGTGTGTGCCAGGACGAGGATCGAAAGAAACTGCAAGCGTTTCAGCTCGTTCAGCCGCCGCATAAT
>CADEEU010000275.1:0-1431 GCA_902826385.1 uncultured Acidobacteriota bacterium
CGAGAGGTGACGCATCATTCGGAGCCACACTTTTTACTTCAAATTGCGCGGGTTGTCATGGAAAAAATGGTGTCGGTGCAGACGGCCCAGCGCTCAACAACAAAATGTTTTTGTCGAGCGTTTCAGACACCTTTCTGGCCGGGACGATCACACGGGGCAGGAGCGGGACTGTGATGCAAGGTTTCGGGGCCCCATCGCCGATCCGACGGGTATTGACCCCAGCCGAGGTCGAATCGATCGTGGTTTATATACGTTCATTGAGCGCAAAATAGTTGAGCATAAAACGAGGAATGATATGAAAAAAGAGATCTCAAGACGCGAATTTATGGCGAGGATCACTGCAGCTGGATTTGGGGCGCTGGTGGCATCTACGACAAATGCCTGGGGCCTCGAGGCAATAACAAATCCCCTGGCCGCGTATCCAAACCGTGATTGGGAAAAGGTCTATCGCGATCTGTGGGCCTACGACTCGCGTTATACCTTTACCTGCGCTCCAAACGACACGCACAACTGTTTGCTCAACGCGCATGTCCGTCAAGGTGTAATTACACGCATCGGCCCGACAATGAAATACGGCGAGGCAGTCGATCTGCTCGGCAACGGCACTTCGCATCGGTGGGACCCGCGTGTCTGCCAAAAAGGCCTTGCTCTAACGCGGCGTTTTTATGGCGACCGGCGAGTAAACGGAACGATGGTCCGAGCCGGTTACAAGAAATGGTACGAGGCAGGCTTCCCTCGCGGAGCCGACGGGCGTCCGCCGGAACAGTATTTCCAACGAGCTCGCGATGAATGGGTGCGAATGTCACATGACGAAGGGGCCGTCATCGTCGCTGCGGCATTGAAGAACATCGCCGAAACGTACACCGGCGACGAGGGCAAGCGAAAGCTCAAGGAACAGCATTACGACGAAGCGACTATCGAGGCCACGCAGGGTGTAGGTACGCAGGTCATGAAGTTTCGCGGAGGAATGCCGCTGCTAGGTATGACCCGCGTTTTTGGCATGTACAGAATGGCGAATTCGATCGCACTGCTCGATTCACACATTCGCGGGGTCGGACCCGACAAGGCGATGGGGCCCAAGGGCTTTGACAATTATTCGTGGCATACCGATCTGCCACCAGGCCACACTATGGTCACCGGCCAGCAGACGGTCGAATTCGACCTAAACTCGGTCGAGCAAGCAAAAACCGTTGTTGTCTGGGGAATGAACTGGATCACGACCAAGATGCCTGATGCTCACTGGCTGACCGAAGCAAGAATGAAAGGCACCCGCGTCGTGGTCATCGCCTGCGAATATTCGGCAACGGCCACGAAAGGCGACGATGTCCTTGTCGTTCGTCCAGGAACGACACCGGCTCTCGCACTCGGTTTTGCCAACGTGATCATGCAGGAAAACCTGTATGACAAGGAGTATGTGCAGCAGTGGACGGA
>CADEEU010000275.1:1443-4977 GCA_902826385.1 uncultured Acidobacteriota bacterium
TCGCATGGACACGCTCAAATATCTCAAGGCAGCAGAAGTTTTCGGCGGCGATCCGGCAGTTCTAAAACAGACATTCATCGTAAAGGATGGTGAAAAGGCACCTCCGCCTATCCAACAGACGGTGAAGAATGTCGTGCCCGAAAAGCTCCGGCTTGAATGGGGCGATTACGTCTTTTGGGATGCGAAAAAGAATGCTGCTCAGCCGCTCACGCGTGACGATGTTGGTAAGAATTCCAAGGCTGTCGACGCAATGCTTGAGGGCTCGATCGAGGTCACGCTCGCCGACGGCACCAAGGTAAGATGTCGTCCAGTCTTCGATCTCGTCAAGGAGTACGCGTCACATTTCACGCCGCAGACCGTTGAGGAACTGACTTGGGCCCCGGCCGCCGCCGTGCAGAAACTGGCCCGGCATTTTGCCCAAGATCCCGGGACGACACTTTTTGCATTGGGAATGGGCCCGAACCAGTTCTTTAACAGCGATAACAAGGACCGCGACGTATTCCTGCTCGCGTCACTCACGGGAAATGTCGGCAAGATCGGTGGCAACGTCGGATCTTATGCCGGAAATTATCGCACCGCACTGTTTAACGGAGCACCGCAGTACATTAACGAGGATCCATTCGACATTGAGCTAGACGAAACAAAACCCGCTCGCCCGAAGCAGTATTGGAGGGCAGAATCGGCCCACTACTATAATCATGACGACCATCCCCTGCGTGTGGGTAACGCGCTTTTGACCGGCAAGACCCATATGCCGTGCCCTACGAAATCGCTCTGGTTCGCCAACGCCAATTCGATCCTCGGTAACGTCAAATGGCACTACAACATGGTCGTCAAC
Organism: uncultured Acidobacteriota bacterium; assembly: GCA_902826385.1. Taxonomy (GTDB): domain Bacteria; phylum Acidobacteriota; class Blastocatellia; order Pyrinomonadales; family Pyrinomonadaceae; genus OLB17. The sequence goes on from CADEEU010000275.1 coordinate 2,282, forward strand.
GCTCTGCCCAAGATCGAATTGATCGCGGTCAACGAGTGGTGGTGGTCGACGTCATGCGAATGGGCGGACGTCGTTTTCGGCGTAGATTCCTGGGCGGAGCTTAAACATCCGGACATGACGGCGTCGGTCACAAATCCGTTCCTGCTTGTCTTTCCAAAAACTCCGATCCCTCGGATCTTCAATACGATGGGCGATATTGAGGTTTACGCGACGGTCGCGTCAAAACTCGCCGATCTGACCGGAGACAACCGCTATAATGACTACTGGAAATTTGTCCGCGAGGACAGGACAGACGTCTATCTGCAGCGGATACTCGACCATTCGACCAACACTAAGGGCTATAAGTTCAGCGATCTTCACGAAAAGGCGATCAACGGCGTACCGGCAATCATCAACAGCCGAACGACGCCTAAGAATGTCGGATACGATCAATTAGTCGACGCTACGCCGTGGTACACAAAGAGCGGCAGGCTCGAGTTTTATCGGGAAGAGGACGAATTCATCGACGCCGGCGAGAATCTGCCCGTTCACCGCGAACCGGTTGATTCGACCTTCTACGAGCCAAATATCATTATCTCCGCGCCGCATGAAGCGATGCGTCCGAAGACACCTGAGGACTACGGAGTCAAACGCGACGATCTCTCATGCGAAACTCGCTGTGGCCGCAACGTCATCTACACTTGGGCAGAAGCGAAACAGACGGCTCATCCATTGATCAAGGACGATTACAAGTTCATATTCCACACGCCAAAATTCCGCCATGGCTCGCACACCACGCCGATCGACACGGATATGAACGCGATGCTTTTTGGCCCGTTCGGCGATATATATCGCCGCGACAAACGCTCGCCGTTTGTCACTGAGGGATACGTCGATATCAACCCTTCGGACGCTCAAGAACTTGGTGTCAATGACGGCGACTATGTTTGGATCGACGCCGATCCCGAGGATCGTCCGTTCCGCGGATGGCAAAAGGATAAGAAGAATTATGCATTTGCCCGGCTGCTCTGTCGTGCTAGGTATTATCCGGGTACGCCCCGCGGCGTGACGCGTATGTGGTTCAACATGTACGGCGCGACGCCTGGATCGCAGCAGGGACAACAAGAACGGAACGACGGCCTGGCAAAGAATCCTCGGACAAACTACCAGGCGATGTTTCGCTCCGGCTCGCATCAATCAGCAACACGCGGTTGGTTAAAACCGACCTGGATGACCGATTCGCTGGTTCGCAAAGGAATGTTCGGGCAGGAGATGGGTAAGGGCTTTGCAGCTGATATTCACTGCCCAACCGGTGCTCCACGTGAATCATTTATCAAGATCACGAAGGCAGAGCCGGGCGGCATCGGCGACGAACCTCTATGGCGACCCACAAAGCTCGGAATCCGCCCGCGAAATGAGTCGGACGCAATGAAGCGCTATCTCGCCGGAGATTTTATTAACAAGAAATAGTGAACTAAATGGACTCGACGCGACTACACCTATTTCTAAACTACATTCCGCTTATCGGGATGATGCTTGGCATTGTGATGCTGCTTTACGGAATTTGGCGGCCGGGGAGCCACGCCACGCGGGTGAGTCTAGGATTATTTATCGTGACGGCGTTGTTGACTCTAGTGGTTTACGCAACGGGTGAAATAGCTGGCAAAGGAGCTCACCTTATGGCTGGGCCTCCTTGGACAAATATAGTCGCCCACAGGGCATCTGCCCTGTCAACATTTGTTGCGATCGAACTGACTGGCGTATTCGCTCTCGTCGGTTTGATCCGAACGATCCGCGCAAAGGGCCTGCCACGGTGGAACGCACTCATTGTAATTATTCTTGCGATAGCTTCCCTTGCTCTGGCCGCCCGGACGACGCACATCGGGAGACAGATCTTCGTTCTCAACGCGTCATCTGCCGCCCTTATCATCAAGCCCCAGCCAAGCTACATAGACGGAAAAGATCACAATACGGAGAAAAAACTATGGCACGCGTAAATAACTGGCAGCTCGGACGAGAAATGTCCTATTGGTATCCGGAAAGCCGACCGCAAAAGCAATTTGCCGCCGTTTTCGATACTAATAAATGTATCGCGTGCCAAACCTGCACGCTGGCGTGCAAAACGACGTGGACCTCGGGCAAGGGGCAGGAGTATATGCTCTGGAACAACGTCGAAAGCAAGCCTTACGGTTCCTATCCGCTTGCCTGGGACCTTAATCTCCTAAGTTTGCTCGATGGGCAAAATTGGGGTGAGGAAAATGGCCATTCTGTTTATAAAGGAAGCACCATTTTTGAGTCAGCACCTGCCGGCGAACGCGTTCTCGGTTGGCGGCCGGAAGATGAGGACTACGCCTATCCAAACGTTGGCGAAGACGACTGTGCCGGTGGCATCGAGCACGGCGCCAGTATCGAGATCCCACACGCGATGGCGTGGTTCTACTATCTCGCCCGTATCTGCAATCACTGCACTTATCCGGGTTGCTTGGCATCATGCCCTCGAGGTTCGATCTACAAGCGACCCGAGGACGGCATCGTGCTCGTCGACCAAAACCGCTGCCGCGGCTATCAGGAATGTGTCCGCGGCTGTCCGTATAAGAAGGTGTTTTTCAACCCGATGACGTCGACATCGGAAAAATGCATCGCCTGTTATCCCAAGATCGAACAAGGGCTGTCACCACAGTGTTTCGCCAACTGCATTGGAAAGATCCGTGTTGCCG
>CADEEU010000276.1:0-1076 GCA_902826385.1 uncultured Acidobacteriota bacterium
AGGCGATGCGTGCAGCATTGGATTATAGGCTTCTCGAAGAAAATTCGATTACGGGTGCGAAAGCGGCGTTGATCAACATCACAGGCGGCGAGAACATGCCGCTGGCCGAGATCGAAGACGCGATCAAGATGATCGAGGAAGAATCCGATGACCAGGCGGACATCATCTGGGGTAATGTCATTAAAGAAGGCATGGACGATGAGATCAAGGTCACGGTTATCGCTACCGGATTCGACAGCGCGGTACAGTCAATGAAGCCGCAGCCGCGTCCGGTCGAAACGCTGAGCGCTAACAGTGCCGTCGCCGGTTTTGGCCAACACCAGGCCCAGAGCGAAGACCTCGACGTGCCGACGTTTATCAGAAGGCAGGCCGATTAGGCCGGAAGGTTTGCCGACTGTTTAGGTTGCTATACCGTTTGCTTGAAAACTGTCAAACTGCCCGGCCGGCCGAATGGTTTGCCGGGTTTTTTTAATGGAAAGGCACGCTTTCGGAAGGTCGTGTTTCTGCCTCCAGAGTGATTGATGAATTCGGAAAAAACCAGGCCTATTATCGGTATTACGATCGGCGATGCAGCGGGTATCGGGCCGGAGATTTCGTTAAAGGCGGTTGTTGATGAAGAGATAGGCCGTAATTGCCGTCCGGTCTTGATCGGCGACCTGCGATTTCTTCAAAGAATGGCGGGGCAATTTGATCTCGGTTTCGAGCTTGCTCTATTTGACGACGACGCACGTTCGGAAGGTTCGACGGTCGAGGTCTTCGATACCGCAAATCTACCGGAAATTTCGGTCGTCGGCCGTGACGATGCGGTTACGGGCAGGGCTGCGGCGGAGTGCATTAAGACGGCGGTCGAATTGTGCACAGCAGGACGGATCGACGCCATCGCAACCGCTCCGATCAGTAAGAAAGCGATCGGGTTGGGCGGTTACGATTATCCGGGCCACACAGAATTCCTAGCGGAACTTACGGGGACCAAAGATTTTGCAATGAGCTTTTTTGCCGAAAAGCTTCGCGTGGTACTGCTTTCGACCCACGTGTCGCTAAGGAACGCGATCAGGCTGGTGACGACCGAGCGTTTG
>CADEEU010000276.1:1086-4964 GCA_902826385.1 uncultured Acidobacteriota bacterium
TGATCGAACTTATCAAGTTCACTGACGCTCAGCTTTCGCGTTTGTTGGATCGAAAGGTGAAAATCGCCGTTGCGGGACTGAATCCGCATGCGTCCGAGTTCGGAATGTTCGGCGACGAAGAAGCGCGAGAGATCCTCCCGGCGGTTGAATCGTGCAGGGAAAAATTCGGCATCGATGTTTTAGGGCCGTACTCGCCGGACACAATCTTTCTGCGCGGCTATCGCGGCGAGTTCGATGCGGTCGTTGCGTGTTATCACGATCAGGCGACTATCGCCGTAAAATCTCTCTCGTTCGGTGCTTCGGTTAACGTCACGCTCGGACTGCCGATCATTCGCACGTCGGTCGATCACGGCACGGCGTTCGACATTGCCGGCAAAGGAATTGCCGAGGCGTCGAGCATGAAGGCCGCCGTCAGGCTTGCCGCCGAACTGGCCGCAATGAAAAGCCAAAGGGCGTTGTGAGAAAAGGCTTTTTGACGACGCATTCGGGTGAGCTATAATTTTAAAGAGAAAGCCCCCAAAGCGTAAGCGTTTTCCAAAAAATAGGAGTTGACTTGCCCGTGTCCAGACCAAAACTGCTTTTGGCCGATGATTCGATAACGATTCAGAAGGTCGTAAACCTAACTTTTGCCGACCACGGAATGGATGTCTACACGTTTGCCGACGGCGATTCGGCCGTTGAGCATCTGGACGAGATCAAGCCGGACATCGTGCTGGCAGACGTTAATATGCCCGGCATCAACGGTTATCATCTTTGCGAGCTGATGCGTAGTGATGATTCAAACCGTACCATCCCTGTTGTGCTTTTGGTAGGCTCGTTCGAGACGTTCGACGGTGACGAAGCACAGCGTGTCGGAGCAAACTCTCATCTCACCAAACCTTTTGCGTCCATCGCCGATCTTATTTCAACTGTCGACAAATTGCTGGCCGAAACGGCCGCGTCTACCAAAGCGGAACCGTCCGTTCCGCCTCCGGATACGTCGGACATCGACCACCTCTACGAACAGAGCTTTGTCGAAACGGTCGAGCTGCCGCCAGGCGGGGTCGCGATGGGCGGGTTCGACAACGATGGGCTGGACGACGAGATGATCCAGACGAGTTATGCCGAACCGGACCTAAATTCGGATGTCGAAGACACGTATTTTGCCGCCGATTCAGATGAAATGACGCATGGGGTGGATGAGCTTGAAACGGAATCGCTGATTGCCGAATCGATGCCTCAGATGGTTGATGAAGCACGCGAGGACGAACAGCCGCCGCATCCGTTAGAACTTGAACCGGCACCGGCGGCGGAAATATCTGGCCAGGGTGACACGGTTTCAGAAACGACGTACGAGTTCGCGAGCGATCCGTTTGAATCAGTCGCGGGCGAAGCTCCGGCGGTTTCGGTGGAAGAAGATATCTCGAGTATCGATACGGCGCGGTTTTTGGATGACGATTCTAATCTGCTGGAATTGCCGGGAACAGCTGCGGCGGCCGAGGTTGATTATCCCGAGCGGACAGCCGTTGCGCAAACGAAAGAGATTACAAGTCTTTCGCCCGAGCTCATAGATCTGATAGTCGATAAAGTTATTGAACGATTGGAAAAAAGACAGTACGACAGGGCGGCACAGGGTGGCGGTTGATCATGCGTCACAAAACAAAAACAGGCGGTTGGTTTTTGCGTTTTGAAGTGAAAACCGGCCGCTTTTGATTTATTATTACGGTTTTACATATGGAAATCGCAAAGGCTTACGAACCTAAACAGGCTGAACAAAGTCACTACGAACGCTGGGAAAGAGCGGGCTGCTTCACGCCGGAGATAAATGAAAATCCGGACGCGATCAAATATTCCATCGTCATCCCGCCGCCGAACGTGACCGGCAGCCTGCACATGGGCCACGCGCTTCAGCACACGATTATGGACGTGCTGATTCGCTGGAAACGGATGCAGGGTTACAAGACACTTTGGTTGCCCGGCACCGACCACGCCGGCATTTCGGTGCAGCGAAAGGTGGCCGAACAGCTCAGGGAACAAGACAAAAAGTCGCCGCTCGATGTTGGCCGCGAAGAATTCATCCGCCGCGCGTGGGCGTGGAAGGAAGAGTACGGCAACACCATCACCGAACAGATGCGCCGCGAAGGCGCGTCGGTCGATTGGTCTCGACACAGATTCACAATGGACCCGGAGCTTTCGAAGGCCGTGCGAAATGTTTTTGTCACACTGTATAACGAAGGCTGGATCTACAAAGGCTTGCGAATCGTAAACTGGTGCCCGAAAGATAAGACAGTTTTGTCTGACCTTGAGGTAAAAGAAGAGACCAGGAAAGAGGGGAAGCTTTACTACTTGAGGTACCCGCTGGCAGAACCGCCTGCGTCAGCGGGCGGCGGAGACTCTGCATCGGCGGTCGATCATTCTCGCTCGGGAGCCGTGCCGTCCGCTTACGCGGGCGGTTCTGCCCTGACCGTTGCTACGACTCGTCCCGAAACGATGCTCGGCGATACGGCGGTTGCTGTCAGCCCTAAAGATGAGCGGTACAAGCATCTTATCGGCAAATTAATCGCTCTGCCGCTGATCGACCGTGAAATCCCGATAGTCGGCGATGATTACGTCGATCCCGAATTCGGCACCGGTGCCGTAAAGGTAACGCCCGCTCACGATCCGAACGATTATCAGATCGGGCTGCGGCACAACCTCGAACAGCTTCTCATCATGAACGACGACGGCACCATGAACGCTGCCGCCGGAGCTGAGTTCGAAGGACTTGACAGATTCAAGGCCCGCGAGAAAGTGATCGAAAAATTCGAGGAACTCGGCCTGCTCGAACGCGTGGAAGATTATGAGATAACGCTGCCCGTGTGCGAACGCTGCAAGACGATCGTCGAACCGATCCTTTCCGATCAGTGGTTCGTCAAAATGGACGAGATGCGCGACATGGCCCTTGAAATGATGCGAACCGAAGGCGTGCCTCACTTTTCGCCGCAGGTTCCGCATGAAAAGGTTTACACCTCGTGGCTGGAAAACCTGAAGGATTGGACCATCTCGCGGCAATTGTGGTGGGGCCACCAAATTCCGGCGTGGTACGACGCGGAAGGAAACGTTTACGTTGCGACAACCGCCGAAGAAGCGGCACAAAAAGCCGGTGGCAAAGAGCTTACGCAGGACAATGACGTTCTCGACACGTGGTTTTCGTCGGGTCTTTGGGCGTTTTCAACTTTTGGTTGGACTGGCAGCGACGGCAGTGAAGCTGAAAAACAGCTAACAGCTAACAGCTATCAGCTATCAGCTATTTCGGAAAAAGCAGATGATCTGGAGACGTTTTTGCCGACCGACGTTCTCGTTACGGGCCGGGACATCATCTTCCTTTGGGTTTCGCGAATGATAATGCTGACGAAAAAATTCGTCGATAAGAAAGCATTCGAGGACGTGGTAATCACGGGCACCGTCTTGGGCAAAGACGGCAAGCCGATGTCAAAATCGCGAAAGAACGGAGTCGATCCGATAGAAATGTTCGACAAATTTGGTGTCGATGCCACGCGCATCTATCTCGCGTCCATCGCAACCGGCGCCGACATCAAATGGAACGACCTGCTCATAGAAACCTACCGCAACTTCGCCAATAAGATATGGAACGCGACGCGTTTTTGCTTGATGAATTCCGAGGGAGCAAAGGTCGATCACGCCAGCCTTATGGACCGCGAAGGTTTTTCATTGGCTGATAAGTGGATCATTTCGCGGCTAAACCGAACTGCCCTTGACGTAAATCGTTCGTTAGCCAAATATGAGTTCCATACGGCGGTTTCTCTGCTTTACCACTTCTTCTGGGACGACTTTTGCGATTGGTACATCGAGCTCAAAAAAGATGAGATCACGCGCTGCAGCGTCGAGAGTACTACGCA
>CADEEU010000277.1:0-2618 GCA_902826385.1 uncultured Acidobacteriota bacterium
AAAATCTTCAATGGATCCCGCAAAAGCCTCGGCTACGCGTTCGAGACCTTCTTCGACCGGAATCGTGCTGGCGGCCGTTGCAGCTACCTTCGGAGCTACCGAGCCAAAGGACCTAGTCGCCTTCGCGGCAACCTGCCATATTCGAACATTCAGGCTTTCTTCCGGCAGTTCGGCAAAACGCTCCAGAAGCCGGCTGCTCTCCCATTCTTCAAACCACGTCGCAAGGGCAGTTTTCAGGGCTTCCTCGTCCTCACGACGATCAAGAGATACAAACGACCCGTCTGCGACAAATAGAGTCGCCCACTGTTTTAGTTTTTCGCCGGAGAACGAGCTTTCGACTGGCTTTGCTATTCCGGTGATGTCGTCCCAAATTATCTTTAGATCGAGCGACCTTTGGTTTATTCGGTTGCCGGACGACGTTACGAATTCGATATAGCGCTCTGCAACCAGCGACGTTAACAGCATCTGCTGCGATTCCCGTCCAAGACCGTGAGGAGAACGACGAAGGCGAGCAAATACTTCCTGAAGGGTAACGGTGTTCGCGTTACTGCTTTGGACCAGGTCCAGGACCGCTTGCGCAATTGGCAATGCCGCCAACCGTTCATGAGTTTCCGGAACGAACGAAGTGCCTTCCAACTGCACCAGGCCTAACGGAAATGCGAACGTCTGGGCGCGACTCTGGACGTCCGCTAAATCGCGCCGAGTCCCGTTGTAGAGGTCGGTTACTATCGAAGCAACATCGTCGTGCTCCAGCGGCCGCGTAAAGAACGGGTGGTCCGGGTAGCGCGTCTCGAACAACGGTTCGAGCATGGAAGAAAACAAGTCGGAAAGATTTTGCGCCGCCCTGGCTTCTTCCGTGAAGTTGTAGTCAAACCCATCGATCACCAACTGGCCGTCTTCGAGAAAGCTTCGCGTGAGAATCTTTTCGGCCGCGATTGAATGTGCATGGACGGACGCTCGGATCTGCTCACTGAATTTTTCGCGAAGCTCCACACTGGTACTCAGAACGTAGTAACTTCTAAGCTTGTCGACCTCGTCCGGCCGGAGCTCGTCGGGCTTCCACACGACTCGAGCGACCTCGTCAGATGCTCGCTCATTGTCCAGATTCCTGTCGAGGTCGATCAAGACCTCCCAATCGGTCCAGGACGACTCGTCTAGAGCAGCGCCCAGGCCGCCCGGCCACAATATACGGCCGCGGCGCAGAGCTCCCCGCCAGGTAACGCCCGACTCAATTGAGTTTTCAAACGCAGCCGCTCCCTCAGCGGCCGGAGGCGCGTCAGGGAACCTTTCCTGAAAAATCCTCCGAAGGACGCCGGGAACAGTATCGGCTGAAACCTGCATCACCGCCTCGGTAAGGGCGTTGTTCAGGTTTTCCTTGCTGCTGACCTTAAAGCTGTAACGGGTTTCAACTCCATCCTCGGCAATCACACGAAACTCGGTCGGCAACGCCTCGGCGAATGTTTTGAGCAGCGCATCTACCGTTGAAATGGCTTTGGCGGGATCGGATTCGTCAAAGATCAGCTCCGAGGCGCAGATGTCGCTCGCCGTTCCACCCTGTCCGTCCAGCGACAGCAAAAGCAGGGCTTTGAGGATCAGCTTTGCCTGAAGCCGCTGCATCACAGGTATTTTGTTGACTACGGTCGAGTTGATAGTGTCGTACGCCGCGAAGGCTTCCTGCAGGTCTTCGATCTTTCGAAGCCCGCTTTCGGCGCTGTCGTAGACTTCATCCAGGGCGATCAGCGAGTTAGCCGGACGGCCAAGTATCTTTACGCCTGCGTCAGAAGCAAATCCAAGAAGGGCAAATTCGGGAACGTACAGCCTTACATATGGAGCGACTTCAAGGATTGCCGGATGAAGCGGGTAGAGGGCCGCGAACTTTTGTTCGCTCCAGCGAAAGCTTGGCAGAACCTCGCGAAAATACTGATAAATATCATGAAGAACAGCCTGTTTTTGGCTTTCTTTGGGAAAAATGTGTGCGTTTACGACCTTGTAAAGATGGGCCTGATCGAGATAGTCGATCGCGTAAGATCGAACGATAGCCGCGTTGGATCCGTCAGCACCGGCGATGTCGTCATCAAGCGCAACGCCGACAAATACATTTAGATTTCTGATAGCATCCGCGATCGCACTAAGGTGTTCGCCGTCATCGCGAGTAACCCGCGACCCGCGTTCGAGCGACGTGTCGATCAATAGCACCCAGGGCACGTCGCCGGCTTTTCGAGCGGCTGCCTCAACGACCGCCTCGAACGTTTCGAGGCCGTCGAGCGAATCAAACTGAAACGTGGTTGCAACCGCCGCCTTAAACTCTTCCAGCAGCGTACCATGCGTCCCTCTCCGTAGAAACGACACAGGATAATGCCTTCGCTGCAGACGCTGGGCGCTGAACTCTACATGAGATTCGGAAATGCGGCTACGAAGGTCGGGACTTGATGCAAGGGCTCCAAGCGTGGCCAGGAAATGGCTTTTTCCAACGCCCCGATAACCCGCGAGGGCATAGACCACGCCGCGGTTCGACTGTACCGTCGTAATACCGTCGAGCCACTTTGCCATGAGGTCGGCCGTGGCGTCGGTAAAGTGACAGTTTGCAAGCGTCTCTGTCGGATCCACCGTAAAATCGC
>CADEEU010000277.1:2628-4959 GCA_902826385.1 uncultured Acidobacteriota bacterium
CTCGACGATGTCCTTAACCTTGTCCTGAATACGCTTCATCTGTTATCGACGTGATTTGTGAAGATGCTCGAAAGGGAAACCAAAATTCTAACCGGACGCGTAGGAGGAAATCGCCACAAACTAGATGGCACAGATATTTTAACAATTTTTTGCACTAAACAAAAGATATTTCTGTATGATAACTTTAGACGGTTCGATTCACAGGCATTTTTTTCACATTTCGCAACTTTTTAGACGGTTTCTGCATCACATAACCGTTGATTTTCTACCCCTTTCGGGTTTAGGTTATTCTAGATCTTATTGACGATCTTTCGGAGGCAAGTAATGGACGCGCACCCTGTTCGAAAAGTATTTTCGTATTTCCTGCTAGCTGCTTTTGTGTCTAGCTCTGTTTCTCTCCTCCCGGTGACAGTTTCGGCCCAAAAGGCTGATAATAAAAAGGCAGCCAAGAAATCGGCGAAGACCGATGCGAAAGCACCTACGGCTGAGCCGACACCGTCGGCCACCGCAGCCTCGAAGCCGCTTTCAGCAAAAGAAGACCCTAATCAGATCGGTAAACGAAAGATAAACAACGGATCGGACAAGCTGTTCGGCTGGCTCGGCGGCTCGCAGGAGAAAGAGATCCAGATCGGGCGCACCCTGGCGGCACAGGTCGAGCAACAGGCTAAGATGGTCGAAGACCCGATCGTGACCGAATACATCAACCGGATCGGCCAAAACATCGTTCTTCATTCCGACGCTAAAGTTCCCTTCACGATCAAGGTTATCGACAGCGACGAAGTTAACGCATTTGCACTGCCGGGCGGCTTTTTCTTTGTTAACAAGGGCCTGATCCTGGCAGCGGAAAATGAGGCCGAGCTCGCAGGCGTAATGGCCCACGAGATCGCCCACGTTGCGGCTCGTCACGCTATGGAAAATCAGGGCAAAGGCACGTTGATCAACTATGGAGCGCTGGCCGGGATTATCTTTGGCGGACCGATAGTAAGCACCGTGCTTCAGAACGCCGGCGGAATTATGGCGGGGCTTGCCGGATTAAAATTCACGCGAGGAGCTGAAACGGAAGCCGACAACCTCGGCGTTCAGTATCTGTATGCGTCCGGCTATGACCCGCTCGCCATGTCTACGATGTTTGAAAAGCTGGCATCGAGAAACAAGAAAAAACCAGGATCTATACAAAAACTCTTCTCTACTCACCCCGAACCGGTAAACCGACGTGACACGAGCCTTGCCCTGGTCTCGCGTTTTCAGGAGAAGGAAGAATACGTGATCAGCACGTCCGAGTTCAATCGAGTTAAGGGCCATTTGTTGAAAATTACCAACGCAAAGGCCGGAATTCAGGTTGATTTTGACGAAGAAGACAACGCTAAGCCGACATTGAAAAAGCGTCAGCCGGATGCACCGGACGCCGATTCGGACAGCGGCACTTCGAGCTCTGATGGACCGCCGAAGCTTAAGAAGAAAGATGCGGAACCAGAGCCGACACCTGCTCCAACCAAACCTTAGCTAAATGTTAAAAGGCCGCTCCGGAAACGGGCGGCCTTTTTATGGGGCTTACTTACCCATCTTCTTTTTAAGCCGTGCTATGTCCACCGAATCCGAAGCAAGTCGCAATGCCCTGCTCCAAAAAGTACGGGCGCCGGTCAAGTCTTTCTTTTCTCGAAACAGATCACCCAAATGCTCCTGAATCGCTGCGGAGTCTAAATCTACCCGGGCAGCTTCTTTGAGATATTTTTCGGCCTCAACCAGCTTTCCCTGCTTGAAATACGCCCACCCAAGACTGTCGAGATAGGATGCATTCTTTGCGTCAACGCTGAGGGCCTGTCGAATCATCTCTATCGCCTCTTCCAATCGTTCACCTCGCTCCGCCAGAAAGTAGCCTAAATTGTTGAGCGCTATGGGATTACCGGGCGTCTGCTTTAGCACATCGCGAAGTGTCAGTTCAGCCGCGGCGAAATCTCCGCTCACCTGCTGTGCTGTAGCAAGGGACATTTTTGCAATTTGTTTTCTCTCATTACCAGCGGCGATCGTGAAAGCCTGGTTCGCTGCTTCGATGGCCTCTTTGGGCCGGTTGGCTTGCGAATACAGGTTCGAGATAAATAGAAGATCCGAGAATTCATCGCCGGACGGTACCGGCACTTCTATCGTGCCGGATTGAGGGGAACCGCCTGCGACTGGCCTCGGCATCGAACGCTGTTTCTTTACCAACTCGACCGCCGCATCGAGCTTTCCTAGCTCAGCGAGGATTGTCGCCTCAGTTCGAACCAAACCCGACTCAGACGGCCGGTTAATTCGCAGTCCTCTAACCAATGTCAATGCGGCTTCTCTATCGCC
>CADEEU010000278.1 GCA_902826385.1 uncultured Acidobacteriota bacterium
GATATAGGCTCACCTCACACGCGTGCTTCCTTTGCGGCGGGCGAGTTCGTAAATCTTAAATGCCGGATTAAAATGAGCTCTTGATATATTACCAAAGCCATATATAAGAACAATCAACCCGGCACCGGTAGCGATCGAGTTTCCGAGAAGGGCAAGGGCCGCGTTCCCATTGGCCAGCCGTTCGCCCATGATGCCGGATCCGACGACGATCGCTAACAGTCCGGCAGTTCCGACGAATTCTGCAGTCAACTCTTTTGATACACTCATGAAATTTCTTAATTCTGGCAGCAGCGGAACCGAGTGCATCGAAGAATGCTGCAAACTGTTGCACAACCGGTGTTCGCAAGCCTCTTGCTCATAAGCGCGAGATGCAGCAGGCCGACAATAAAGCTGCCGACCATAATCTGGATCACCGTCGCTTCAGCAATCGTCCCATAACTTCCAAGGGATATCGGTGAATCAAGGCTCCACGCCGCCACTGGCTTTGCTGCAAACATAAATGCGAATGAAGCCACTTTTAGAATTGTCGCGGCGACATGCAGCGAGTACTCGCCTGTCGTCAGCCCGCCTATAGATGCCCGGCTGTCACCTTCCGAAAGTACGTCGAGCATTTCGGTCGAAAGGGCCGCAACGACAAAGAAGACCGCGGCCCACAGACCATATCCACCGAAATCCTGGTAGTAGAGAAAATAGGCCAGCGGTACCATAAGAAAAGCGAACGCCATGTGCAGCTTATGTTCGTAACGGGATTCCGGCCTGGTATGCAGCTTGTATTTCCAGATGTGGAAGTAAAACAGGTCAACTGCACTGACGATCATAAAAAGATTCAAAAAGACAAAGCCAAGAATTAAAAGGTGTTCCATAGAAAATTGCCTCCACTAACCTATCGCTTCAAATATGTCTGAACGTATATCATTAAAATCCTCGATTCCGACAGAAACTCGTAAAAGGCCATCGGATATTCCGGCCTTTGCACGTTCGTCGGCGGAGAGCGTTGCATGGGTCATAAGTGCGACGGGCTGAATAAGCGTCTCTACTCCGCCAAGCGACGTTGCAAAAGTACAGACTTTTATACGGTTTACAAGGACCTTGGCCGCATCGGCGGAGCCGACATCGACCCCAATCATTCCGCCGAAGCCTTTCATTTGTCGCTTTGCTATCTCGTGATTATTGTGACTTTCGAGGCCGGGGTAATAAACCGCCGATATTTTCGGATTTTCCGTCAACGCATTCGCTAACGCATATGCGTTTAGGTTATGTCGTTCCATTCGTAAAGCCAGCGTCTTGATTCCCCGCAGCACAAGCCACGCGACCTGCGGAGCGATATTCCCGCCAAGAAATTTGTTCGCACCATGACGCGCCTTCTCGACAATCTCGGCCGAGCCGACAAGGACGCCTGCGGTAAGGTCGCTGTGCCCGCCCAGATACTTGGTCGCGCTGTGAATGACCGCATCTACACCCAGATCGAGCGGGCGTTGATTGAACGGCGTAGCGAATGTATTGTCCGCGACGGTCTTGATACCGGCCGCTTTTGCAATCTCGGCAACACGCGCAATGTCTGTGATGGCTACCAGTGGATTTGAGGGCGTCTCGATCCAGAATAGTTTTGTCTCGGGCCTGACGGCGGCCGCGTATGCTTCGGCGTCGGTCGCATCGACGAAGGTCGTTTCGATACCGAACTTCTCGCCGATATGACGAAGGAAATTTGTCGTCGTCGAATACATCGACTCGGGTGCCACGATATGATCGCCGGAATCTACAATCGTCAGCACGGCGGCGGAGATCGCGGCCATCCCGGAGGCGAGTGCCAGCGCAGCCTCGCCGTTTTCAAGCTCGGCCATTGCGCGTTCCAGCGCCGTCTGCGTAGGGTTGCCGAGCCGGCCGTAAAAATAACCGTCCTTCTCGTAATTGTGAATTGCGATGCCGTCGTCGGCATCCGAAAAAGCAAAGACCGAGGCGGGATAGATAGGAACCGACAATGCTCCGAAATTAGCTTCGCGGTCGTCGCCCGCATGGACGGCCAAAGTGTAGAAAGTTTTTTCTCTCATGGTCAGGATCTTGAACGCGGATTAGGCGGAAGTATAGGATCAGTGCGATTCCCGGATTGTTCCGCGAGATCCGTCTAATCCGCGTTCTAAAAGTGCTATCGGGTTCGATTTTCAACAACAAGGTTGACTTGTTGCGCCAATGGTAGATGCCTTTTGGCCCGGTGTGCAACACGCGGCGGTTGAAAGCTCTTTGTGCTCGACCTTGTCGCCGCACGCGCATGGCTCGGCCGCCGTGGGTTCGGTATTCTCGAGCACGACAAAAACTTCCCACTCATTTCCGTCCGGATCGCGGGCCCAGGTTTTGTCCTGAAGGGCGTAGCAGCAATCGACTTTCATTTCGTCGACCGTCAACAGTCCTGATTCGATCCAACGCTCGCGCGTCCTGAGCACGTCGTCGGTCGATTCGACCTGGATGCCGAGGTGCGAAAGCGACCCGCCGTCGGTATAAGGTACTTCGTTCAGGACGAAGTTGATCGGCGGATTTTGAACGTCGAACTTGGCGTACCCATATCGCGGGCTCTCGCTTTCTTCGCCTGCTTTCTCACGGACGATCGAATGCGTCGTCGTGTTTCCCCTGATGAACTTCATCGGCTCGATGCCGAAAAGCTTCCTGTAGAAATCGACGCTCTCCGAAACGTTTTTTACATTTATTGAGACGTGCGGCTTTAGTGCTCGTATTTGTTCCGACATATGAATGCTCCTTTTCAAAAGAATCATATACGCATTTACATATATGTTAAAGCGAATATATCTCCTCAATCACGGCATGTCAATATAAAATTTCAAAAACGTGCTATTATTCCAGCATGAATAAAAACGCTTTGGCGTATATGGAATCTTTTTACATGGCCCTGGCGGACAAGACACGGCTCCGGGTCCTTAATCTGATGCGCGACGGCGAAGTATGCGTATGCTTTTTCACCGAGGTACTTGGCGACAGCCAGCCGAAGATATCGCGGCACCTGGCTTATCTCAGAAACTCCGGCCTTGTTCGGGCGCGCCGTGACGGTAAGTGGATGCACTACAGTATCGTCGAGCCCGAAACCGATGCCGGCAAGAATGTTCTTATGAATGCATTAAACTGGCTCGACGACCAGCCCGACTTGCGGGCAGAGCGAGAAAAGTACAAGGCCGTTTGCTGCTCGCCCGAAATGCTGGTGCAGATCGCGCGCACGCCGATAACGTTTGCCCTGCCTTACGCGGAGACAGAGATCGAAGCCGAGACGGTAGATGTAATTGAAACAGAATCGGAGCCGGAATATGAGTACGCGGGCATCGCACACAACGAGATAGACGAATTTCTGCTTTAACCTTTCTCTGTTTTTGGATACGGACAATGGCGACAGCGGCTGCCGCAGCAATAGCCGCGTTTACGAAGAAACTCAGCAGTCAGCACCATCAGGCCGTTCTCGAAATAATAATCGACGCCTTCCTTGAACTCCGGCTCTTTCTTTTCGTTTTCGTTATCCGGGTTTTTCATAGAAAGCGAGGAACTCCTTATTTCCTTCGGCACCAAGTATCGGTGATTCGATCACGCCCGAGCAGTTTAATCCTGTCTCAATAGCAAAGTCATTGATCTCGGCAACGACCCGTTCATGTTTTTCCGGTTCGCGGACGATGCCGCCTTTACCTACCTCGCCCTTTCCGACCTCGAACTGCGGCTTGATCAGAACGACGATCTTTCCGCGGTCATCCAGCAGCGGCATAAGAACGTGAAGAAGTTTTTTTACCGAGATGAACGACACGTCCATAACGGCCAGGCCGAATCGTTCCTCAAAATCTTCGGGCAGCAGGTTTCGCGCGTTCGTATTTTCGCGGACCTCGACACGCGTATCGGTTCGCAGGCTCCACACAATTTGATTCGTTCCGACGTCCACTGCCGTAACTTTGCGGGCACCCTGCTGCAGGAGGCAATCGGTGAACCCGCCTGTCGAAGAACCTATGTCGATGCACGCCAGTCCCTCAACCGCGATGCCGAAGTTGACCAAAGCTGCTTCCAGCTTCAGGCCGCCGCGACCTACATACTTTGTTTCGGCCCCGCCTTTTATCCGAACGCCTGCATTCGGAGCGAACGATTCTGACGGCTTTTCAACCCGTTTTTCATCGACAAGTATCGACCCGGCCATGATCATCGCCTGAGCCTTTGTCCGCGAATCCGCCAGGCCAAGATCGACCAAAAGCTTGTCGATGCGTTCTTTCTTCATTTCAAGATCAGTCGAGCTAATGATGTCCCGAATTCTTTGCCGCGAAGGCAAATGATATTCTATGCCCGAATGACAGCGGAAGGGAATTTAAGCCGATTCGCGAAATATGCATGGTTCGTGCTCGGGTACAACGTGCTCGTTATCCTGTGGGGCGTGTTTCTACGTGCTTCGAAATCCGGCGACGGCTGCGGCCAGCACTGGCTCACCTGTCACGGCGAGGTCGTGCCGTCGGCGCCGGAGCTAAAGACCGTTATCGAATTTTCTCATCGGATCACGAGCGCGCTTGATGGGCTGATCGTTATCGCTCTTCTCGTTTGGGCGATCCGCATCTGGTACACGAAACGCGATCGACTGTCGTCGTACGTTCTGAAGTTCGCCGCCGCCGCATTCGTTTTCGTGCTGATCGAGGGCGCACTCGGTGCCGGTCTTGTTTTGACGGGAAACACGGCCGAAACCTTGACGCCGGCACGTCCATTTTGGATGGCGGCGCATCTTTTGAACACGCTGCTCCTTCTTACATGGCTGACGATAACTGCGTGGTCGGCCTCGACCGGCCGGCGGGCAGGCATGCGTGGGAACCGGAAAGAACTCGGCTGGATCGCCGTCGGGACGCTTCTTATTTTTCTCGTAGGAATAAGCGGTTCGATCGCAGCATTGAGCAGTATGATCTTTCCCTCCGGAACTTTAACCGAA
>CADEEU010000279.1 GCA_902826385.1 uncultured Acidobacteriota bacterium
AGCAGCCAGAAGGTAAAACTTCGCAGCTTTGCGGCGTCGAGCAGACTGGTCAGCAAAACGATGATCGATGACAGAAAGGTCGTCACGATAACGCCGGACAGCACAAGCCGCTCGACGTTCATTCCGGCCCGCCCGCGGGCGATCTGATAAACGGCAAAGGTAGCGGCACTGGCCCCAACGAACGCCAACACCGGCCGCGACCATTCGAAATTTTCAAAGAACACAAAGGCGAGCATTGTGCCGAGTGCCGCACCGTTTGAGACACCGAGCAGATACGGTTCCGCCAGCGGATTTCGCAGCAACGATTGCAGTCCCGCACCGGCCGCCGCCAAACTTGCACCGACGCACGCCGCCAACAAAACACGCGGGATGCGAATATCGAAAAGGATCGCCCGCTGTTCTTCCGTAAGATCGAAAAACGAAAGTCGTTCACTGCCAAGAGCGACGGCGGCGATCAGCGAAAAAACGAGTCCCGCCAGAAGGAGCGATGCAGTTTTAATTCTTCGATCCAAAATAACCGGGTTGCGGAACATTAGCGGCTGTCAGCTAACAGCTTAAATTGCAAATCTACTTCTTCTACGAAGCTCGTTCTGTTACTTGCCTTTCAATTTCTCCGCAATCTTTTCCAGCGCGTCCACCACACGCGGGCCGGGCCGAGACAGCAGGTCGGCGTTGATCTTAAATACGCGATCGTTCTTTACTGCCGGCGAATTTCGGAACGCCTCGTTCGGTTCGCGGTTGTTGTCCGACTCGGAAATGACAATCACATCCGGGTTCATCGCCAGCGCGGTTTCACGGCTGATGTTCGGATAAGATCCGCCAAGGTTTTCCGTTGCCGAAACGCCGCCGGCCCGGCCGATGACGTCTGTGATATAGGATTCGCGGCCGATCGTGTAAAGCGAATCTCTATCGATCTGCACAAAGACACGCGGGGCACTGCCATAGATCCTGGATTTTTGAACATCGGCTACGCGATTTTTCAAGTTACGGACCACGCTTTCAGCTTTTTCCGGATTGCCGAGAATTTCACCGATCGTTTGAATGCTTTTATAAATTCCGTCCAAACTTTTCGGGTCGGTCACGAAGACCGCGATCCGCTGCTGGTCGAGCGTTTTCGTAAACGCCTCAAGCTGCGACGCAGTTGAGACGAAAACGACCTGCGGCTTTAATGCGATGATTGACTCGATATTCGGTTTTTGCGTGTCACTGACACGACGGATCGACTTGGCTTCGACCGGGTAATTACAGAAGGTCGTTGCACCTATGAGCGTATCTCCCGCATCCACCGCAAAAATTATCTCGGTCAAATTCGGCGCCAGCGAGACGGCGGTTTCCACCTTTTCCGGAAGCTGGACCGTCCGTCCGAGATCGTCCGTAAACGGCCTTATTTTTACTTCGCGTGCCGCCGGTGTCGGACGATAACAACCCGTCAAGACAGCCGCGAATATTAGTACGGCCGCTGCGAGCAAATTTAAGATCGTGCTTTTTTTAATACTCAATTCTTTCGCTGTTACCTTAAAAAAGTAAGTATCCATTAAAAATCTAACGCCCTGTCCCTCAAGTCCGAACATCGAACGAGAAAAACAGGGCGTTTGAAAACACCATGTCTGCCTCGTATGTTTGACGCGAACAAAACGAACCGGCGAAAAGGGTTTGAAGAAAGGAATTCTGACTTTTACAGTGACGCGATCGTGCGGGATTTTCACCCGGCTTACCCTTTCGAATGCCGCTCCTAAGAAACGTGCGGCGGTTCAAACCTGATTACTTTTTAAAGAACTTCTGCAACCCGAAGTATCACGCGGTATTGACAGCAAGTCAATTTGCCGTCGGAAGAAACTTGGGCTGGCGGCGAGCTTTTGTCGTCTGCTCGAACGAATATGCGACCTTTATCAGCGTGCTTTCGGTAAACGCCTTGCCGAAAAAAGAGACGCCTATCGGCAGCTCGCGTGCGAACCCGGCCGGGACCGTAATGTTCGGGTAGCCCGCGACCGCCGCCAGCGACGAACTGCCGACGTAGCCGCTGCCGCAGTCGCCGTTGACAAAATCGATCATCCACGTCGGTGCGTTCGACGGGCCGACGATCGCGTCGAGCTTGTTTTCGTTAACGACCTGATCGATGCCTTCTTCGCGGGAGTACTTTCGGCACGTCGCGACCGCATCGAGATACTCTTTGTCCGTCAGCGGCCCTTTTTTTGCCGACGATTCAAATATGCCTTGTTTGAAATAAGGCATCTCTTTTGCGGCATTGTCGTTGTTGAACTTGATCAACTCGTCAAGCGTTTTATACTTCGCCCCGCGGCCGCGCAGATATTTTTCAAGGCCGTCCTTGAATTCATACTGCAAAACGGTAAATTCCGCATCGCCGAATTTTCGCAGATTGGGGAATTTTACATCGACCAGCACCGCACCGGCTTTTTTCATCGCTTCGAGTGCGGCGTCGGTCACTTTATCGACGACTGCATTGCGTCCCCAGAAATCGCGGGCGACGCCGATGCGGGCACCGCGAAGGCCGTCTTTGATTAGTGAATCGACATATGAACTTCTTTCACGCCGTTTTCCGCCCGTCGTTGTTGCCGAATCAGCCTGATCGGCCGCGTCGAGCACATCCAGCAGAACCGCCGCATCCGCGACCGTCCTCACCATCGGCCCGGCCGTGTCCTGCGACGCCGCGATCGGAATAATGCCGCTGCGCGAAACAAGGCCGATCGTTGGTTTGAGACCGACGATGCCGCAGATCGATGACGGACAGACGATCGAGCCGTCCGTCTCAGTGCCGATCCCGATTGCCGCAAGATTTGCCGCAATCGCCGATCCCGTTCCCGATGACGAACCACACGGGTTGCGGTCGAGAATATATGGATTGCGTGTTTGTCCGCCGCGGCCGGACCAGCCACTGACCGAATCGTTGTCGCGGAAGTTCGCCCATTCGCTTAGGTTGGTTTTGGCCAGAATTACCGCTCCGGCTTCGCGTAATTTTTCGACGATGAACGCGTCTTTCGCGGGAATAGGAGCGGCAGCCAAAGCAAGACTGCCTGCGGTCGTCTTCATTTTGTCGGCGGTGTCGATATTGTCCTTGATCACGACCGGAATGCCGTGCAGCGGCCCTTTGACGTTCTTCAACCGCCGCTCGCGGTCGCGTTGTCGTGCGATGGCTATCGCGTCCGGGTTCACCTCGATGATCGAGTTGATCTTTGGATCGACGGTTTTGATGCGCGTCAAGTACCAGTTGGTTATCGCCTCGCTCGTCAATTCGCCTTTCTGCATTGCTGCGGAAAGTTCGGCTGCCGTTTTTTCCGACAGATCAAGTTTCTGCGCCGCGGACGCATTGCCCACGGCAAACAATCCGGCCGCGGCAACCGCCGCCGTCTGGATAAAATCCCGACGATCAAGATTTTTCATTTTAGTTTTTGTGCTCCGGTTAGTGTGGTTTTATGCTTTATTGTACGTCAACAGATTATGCGGAAGCCCGCGCGTGAGCAAGGGCTTAATGCTCAACATGTAGATTAAGCTCTTGCTTGCGCACAGGCCTCTGCAATTTTCGTAGCTAACGCATTAACGTATTCTCAGATCTTCATTGATCGACAAAACTCTTATTTTATCGCGCATGCCAGCCGCCTCTGCTTCCGCCCGCAGCGTCCGCAGCGGAGCGCTCGGCGGTTCGTCTGAAAGATCGAACGTTCCGTAGTGCATCGGCACCAGCGTTTTTGCACCGGCGTCGCGGAATGCGTTAAAAGCATCGGCTGGGTTATTGTGGACGGCTTCCATAAACCATCGAGGTTCATACGCACCGATGCCGATCAAAAAATAATCGATCCTCGGAAAAAGCTCGCCGACCTGTTTGTAATGGCGTCCGTAACCGCTGTCGCCGCCGAAATACAGAGTTGCCGCATCGCTTTTGATTACGAACCCGCCCCACAAGCGTAAATTGGTGTCGAACAATCCGCGCCGCGACCAGTGCCGCACGGGGACGAAGTAAAAATTCACAGGCCCGCTCGTATCGAACCTTTGAAACCACCCCGCCGTTTTCACCTGATTGCCCGGTGATTTCCATTCCGTCAAAACGTCGTCACTTTTCAATCCCGCCAGAAACACCGCGTCGGGAAATTTCTGAGCAATTTCGCGAAGCGTGCTTTCGTCCATGTGATCGCGATGATCGTGTGAAAGCAGCACGTAATCTACCCGGCGAATTTTTTCGAGCTGCGA
Organism: uncultured Acidobacteriota bacterium; assembly: GCA_902826385.1. Classification (GTDB taxonomy): domain Bacteria; phylum Acidobacteriota; class Blastocatellia; order Pyrinomonadales; family Pyrinomonadaceae; genus OLB17. Next base: position 4,204 of record CADEEU010000279.1, read on the forward strand.
CGGTACTTCAACATATCTTTTAACTAACGGCGGCGTTCCGAGGATCGGATCGGTCAGGATCGAAACACCGTTGAGGCGAATGAAGAACGACGCGTGGCCGAGCCAAAGAATGCCGTCGTCGTCCGAAGCCAAAAATGAGGAAGGATCGCGGACTTCGACACGTTCGGTGTCGGCCAGCTTTTCCGCCTTGAATCTATTCGAGCTCAACTGCCATTTCAAAAGCCCGCTCATCTTCGGCAAAAAGGGAAATTCGTCGTTGATAAACCGGCCGCGTTGATCGACCGCGTTGCCCGGCCAGTCTTCCTTGATCACCTCAAGATTTTCGTTCTTTGTCAGTCCGCTCGGCATTTGCACGTCCATGTCGCTCCAGAACGCGGCCCCGAAGCAATGACGATCAGCAGCAAACCAACGACCGCAAATCTTATAGACCATTTCTTCATTTCCGGTACCGTCGAAACATCCAGTAAGTTCCAATGTACAATTTATAATGTACAATTTGGAATTTGTAGATCGGTAAACACATATTATGAACCCGCGGCCGCCGGAAATTCCTCCGCACAAACTTATTTCGACCTTGCGTGGTTATAATCTGTTGCCGGCGATTATCTTCATGCCGACGCGAAGAAAATGCGATGAATCGGCATTGGAAGTCGCGAACGACAAATCGCAAAAGACCGACCACGAAAAACACAAAAAGCGGCAGGAGATTTTCGACGAAAACGCCGTCGACA
>CADEEU010000280.1 GCA_902826385.1 uncultured Acidobacteriota bacterium
CGTTTATTTCCATCTACCTCATAATTCAATTTTCTCATGTTCTCAGTCGAAATTGCGTTATTCAGCTTTCCAAACACTTCCATCAAAGCGTCAACCCCGTTCTCTCTGGCGATAAAAACCGCCTGATACGGTGGAAAATAACGCTTGTCGTCCTCCAATTGAAACAGATCGAGCGCAGAGATCAGTCCGTCGGTGGAATTGCCGGCGATGATGTCGAGTTCGCCGGATTGGAGGGCGCGGTAGGTGAGTGAAAGATCCATTTCTCGCGGCTGTTTGGCGAAATTAAAACCGTAGGCTTTCGAGAATCCGGGATAGCCGTCGGCCCGCGACATAAAGTCCTGGCCGAAGCCGGCCTGCCAATTGCGGGAGACGGGCACGACGTCGGAGATGGTTTTCAGATTGTTCTGGCGGGCCACTTCGCCGCGAACGAGGATGGCAAAATCGTTCGCGAAACCGAGCGGCGGGCTTAAGACGAGACCGAACTTCTCTGCGTATTCTGCCTTCGTCTTATCGTAAACCTCCTTTGGATCGGTGATCGGCGGATGTTTGAGGATGGCAGTATAGGCGGTGCCGGTGTATTCCGGATAAACGTCGATCTGGCCCGAGAGCAGCCCGTCATGGGCCAGGTTGCCGCCGAGTTCGAACTGGCGAACCACTTCGGCACCTTGTTTTTCCAGCATCTGGGCAAGGATCTCGGCAAGAATGATCGACTCGGTAAAGTCTTTTGAGCCAACCACTATTCGTTGGCCGTTTAGCCGGTTGTCGGCCAAGGTTTCAGATGACATCGTGACGGCGGATTCGGAACCGGAGTTTGTCAAATAGCTCGCGCCGACTATCGCGGCAATAAAAACGAAAGCCCCCGCAATAGCGAGTTTACGGGCGCCGGAAGAGCGTTCACCGATCTTAAACGATCTCTCTATCTGTCCAAGCAGAAAATCGAGAATTAGTGCCAGCAAAGCCGATGCAATTGCCCCGGCGAGCAATAGATTATTATCATTTTGTCTGAGCCCACGAAATATGTAAGTACCCAACCCGCCAGCACCTACGGCTGCGGCAACTGTCGCGACTCCGACCGCGATGACCACGGCCACGCGAATGCCGGTCAGGATAACTGAAGCCGCCAGCGGCAACTCGACCATTCTTAAGATTTGCCCACCGGTCATTCCCATAGCAATCGCCGCTTCACGAACTTTTGGGTCAACGCCGAGAATTCCCGTGACCGTGTTTCGAATGACTGGCAGCAATGCGTACAACGCCAGAGCGATCACAGCCGTTCGAGCGCCGATACCGCCGATAAACGGTATCGGGATCAGGAGGCCGAATAACGCAAGGCTCGGCACGGTCTGCATAATATTGGCGATTCCAAGGACCGGAGTTTGGAGTGAAGTTACACGGGTAAGCAGAATGCCGAGCGGTAGGCCGACGGCGATCGCAAGGCCTGTCGCGAGCAGCACGATGAATATGTGCTCGCGCGTAAGGACGAGTATTTCAGGCCAACTGCCGCCGATGAAACGAATAAACTCAATCATCCTGCGGCTATTGTACCTGACAAATAGGCTGTTACTTTAGTTCGCGGCTGAGAGCTTGCTCGAGATCGCTGACCAGCGTTCGAAAGGCAAGCCTGTCATCGGAGACAAATATCTCGACCGTGCTGTCTTCCAGGACATGGCCTTGGATGAGCGCTTCGGAAAGTTCGTCCTCGACATATTTTTGTAGTGCCCGTTTCAAAGGCCGTGCACCGTAGCTTCGCTCGGCGACAGTCTTGTCTATCAGCCATTTGCGTGCTTCCGGAGCTGCAGTTATCGAGAGCGATCGTGCGGCGAGTATCTCGTTCAACTTCGCAACCTGAAGGTCGATTATCTGGGAAAGGTCGTCTTCGGTAAGTTCGTCGAAGATGATGATTTCGTCGAGACGGTTTATGAACTCCGGCGCAAAGGTTTGTTTTACCTGCGACAACACCTGTTCTTCCATCTTTTCACGCGAAGCTTCGGCATTGCCCTGAAAGCCCATTGAGGTTCGTTTCTGAATAAACTTTGCTCCGATGTTCGAGGTCATTATGAAAATGGCGTTGCGGCAATCGACTGTGTTGCCCTGCGCATCGGTCAACACGCCGTCTTCGAAAACCTGCAAGAGAACGTTGAACAGATCGGGGTGCGCCTTTTCTATTTCGTCAAAAAGCACTACCGCGTAGGGCGAGCGGCGAAGTCTTTCAGTCAACTGTCCGCCTTCTTCGAATCCAACATATCCTGGAGGCGAACCGATAAATTTCGCGACTGCGTGCTTTTCCATGAACTCGCTCATGTCAAAGCGTATAAGCGTGCGCTCGGTCCCGAAAAGATATTCGGCCAGCGTGCGTGCGACCTCGGTTTTTCCTACACCTGTCGGCCCGAGAAAGAGGAAAGAACCAACGGGACGACCAGGATTTTTTAAGCCCGCACGCGAACGCCGAATCGCTCTTGCAAGGGCGGAAATAGCCGGACGCTGCGAAATAATGCGTTTGTGCAGCTCGTTCTCGATATTCAGCAGCTTGGCGGCTTCTTCCTGCTTTATAGACGAAACCGGAACACCGGTCCAACGAGCTATGACCTCGTCAACATCATCCTTTGTGACCTCTACAGCGAAGAATGAATCTTCAAGCGTTTTCAGTTCGTAAGAAATGATCTGGTCTTCATTCGCGGCCGCACGTTTCCAGTTTTCGACCGTCTCTTTCCATGAAGGCTCGCCTGTATTATCGTGCTGGTAACGGAGCTTAGCCCGAGCACCTGCTTCGTCAAGAACATCGATGGCCTTGTCCGGCAAAAAGCGGTCTGGGATGTATCGGCTGGATTGAAACACAGCCGCTTCAAGGGCATCTTTCGAATACCGTATCTGATGAAACGCCTCGTAGCGTTCAACTATGCCTTTGATGATCTGAAGCGCTTCGGTTTCGTTCGGCGGTTGAACTTTTACTGATTGAAACCGGCGTTCGAGAGCTCTGTCTTTTTCGATCGTCTTGCGATATTCGCCCGGCGTGGTGGCACCGATAACCTGGATCTCACCACGCGAAAGGGCCGGCTTCAAGATGTTGGCGGCGTCAAGCGTGCCCTCCGCCGAACCGGCCCCGACCAGGGTGTGAAGCTCGTCGATGAAAACTATGTTCTCTTCGCTTTCCCTCAGCTCGGTCATTATCTTTTTCAAACGCTCTTCGAACTGACCGCGATACTTTGTTCCAGCGACGACGAGGGAAAGGTCGAGGGCAAGAATGCGTTTATTTTCAAGAAAGCTCGGTACCGTGCCGTCGATGATCTTTTGGGCCAGCCCCTCGATTATCGCCGTTTTTCCAACACCGGATTCTCCGATCAGCACGGGGTTGTTTTTCGTACGGCGGCAAAGAATTTCGACCAGACGCTCGATTTCTGGTCCACGGCCGATCAGCGGGTCAAGCTTTCCCTGTGCGGCATCTTCCGTCAGATCACGAGTAAATTCCTTAAGGTTCGGCGTTTTCGAAGCTTCGGGCTGTGCTCCCGCGGCTTGGGGCAAACCGTGCTGCCGGCTTAACTCTTCGCGAACGTCCTGGACACGAAACCCGAGCTGAAAAAGTATCTCGGCCGCGACCGACCGTTCTTCGCGCGCCATGCCGAGCAATAAATGTTCCGGCCCGATGTGACGGCTCTTAAGGTGACGGCTTTCCTCGCTGGCGTAAAAAAGAATGCGTTTTGTTTCCGGGGCAAGATGCAGCTCGGCCGATTGCGGAATACGGTCGCGAAGGACGATGCGCTCCTCAACCTCTTTACGTATCGAATCGACGGTAATACCGCGCCGTCCCGGAAAATATCGCGGAGCAACGGTTTTGTCTTCCCGCATCAGGCCTAACAGAATGTGCTCTGACGAAATAACAGGCGAGCCGTATTGAAGCGCCTCGTAACGGGCGAAGAAAATAACGCGTCGGGACCGTTCGGTATAGCGTTCGAACATAAATTCAGTGCAACGCTTTTGCCGGTAGTTCGGGCAAAAACTTTCGCGCAGGCTCCAGGCTAGTCAATAGTCGATTATTTACGAACTGGCTAATTAAAGTTGTAAATGAGCGCGAAATCCAAAAATCAGTTCGTCATCTTCGAACTAGAATCGACTTTGATCTTTTCCGCCTGCGGTATTTCGACTAGCAGCGGCTCACCCTTTTTAATGCCCTTTAGCACGCCGGCCGCCGAGCCTAATTCGACCTTAGACGACAGCACTCGCGAAACACGTTTTGGCAAGAGCATGGGAGCAATACTTGCAACCGAATCTGCCAACGATACTATGTCGCCGCCTCCCGACCAGTGCTGGCGAACAACCGACACGTCCGACCGATTTATCATTCGCAGCAACGTCAGGGCAACCACGTAAATGTCGTCGACCTGGCCTATGAACGGAAAAAAGTCCGGGATAAAATCAAGTGGAGAAATCACATAGACGATCGCGGCCAGGAAAAGAGCTTTTTCGGCAGCCGGTACACGTGCATCCTTCAGCATTCGGCCGAGAAGCAGGACCATGTTCGGCAGGAACATTAAAAAATTCCGCATCCGGCCTTTGGCCTCGCGCTTGAGTCCACGGCTTTCATGTTTATTTGCACTAGCGATTTCGGCCATTTATTCTCTTTCCTCTTTCGTGTAAATAAAGTTTAAAAACAACTGGCGCTTTGTGCAAGTTTCACCGTGCAAAGTTGTATGGTAAATTCGGTTCAGAGTTCGGGCTTAGGTTGCTTTTCCCCAGGTCTATATAGGCTAAACCTCGAAGCTTCAACGGATACGTCATGATTCTCCAGCAAATTCGAGCACGCGCCGCCGCTGACCCACAGCACATAATCCTGCCTGAAGGCGAGGACCCGCGGACCGTTCAGGCAGCCGAGATCTGCTCACGCGACAAGATCGCGCGGATAACGGTGATCGGTAAGGAAGAACGCGTTCGT
>CADEEU010000281.1 GCA_902826385.1 uncultured Acidobacteriota bacterium
TTTAATTGAAAATACACATAATCGTAACCGCACTACACTAATTACTGCTTGTAACGGAGACCTTTGATGAATGGTTTGACGGGGATGGAGAAATTCTCGCATCTCGAAGATAAGATTTACCTTACGATCGAGTTTGCGGAAAAGCTTCGCGAGGAAAAAGATAAAATCGAGCGCGAGAATGTGAACCTGCGGCGAGAGGCGGCGAACGTGTCGCTTGAAAAGGCCCAGCTTGAAGAAAAGATTGAAAAGCTCCTGTCCGAACGTGATGCGATACAGCTGAAGGTCGAGGCGATGCTCGACGCAATTACTACCATCGATACCGAGGTAGCGGAGGCGGTCGGGAGGTAGTTATGACAAGCGGAAAAGCCGAAACGACCGAACAATCGATTCAGGTCGAGATATACAATCAGAATTACAGCATCCGCTCGGACGGCGATAACGAGTACATTCAAAAACTTGCCACCTATGTAGATGGAAAGATGCGGGCAATTTCGTCGGGCACGTTAACCGTCGATTCGTTGAAGGTGGCCATTCTTGCGGCGCTCCACATTGCCGACGAATTTCATCAGGCAAAACGCGAACAGGAACAAACCGACGAACAGCTTGGGTCGCGAAGCGCGGAATGCTCGGAATTACTCGATCGCGTACTGAAATATAAGGAAGTCGTCCCGCAGCAGGAATTCGACGGAGAGCAGTAAGTTCGGTGAGGAAACAAGATCGAGGCAAAGGTAAGAATGCAAAACATTTTTACTTTTGCCTTTTTACTTTTTACTTCCCTTTCGGTGTGCTAGACTCTGCAGTGGCGAAGGGTTTTACTGCGTGGTTTGTTACTGAACGCAATAATAATTGAGCCAACACTTGAATTGAGGGAGGCTAATGTCGCTTCCGGTGCAGTTGTCCATGTGATGATCTGCCATAGGTTGCGGCTACGACGCTTCGGAAACGGAGCAGATTGCCGCCCACCTGTTAAAAGCAGGTTCAATTCAGGCGTTTGGAACGGCCTCTGCGGTTCTCTCTCGCCGACTAAGTTTGTTTTTCTTCTGAGGTAGGTAAGTAGTCAGTAGAGCTTTCAGCCTCGGAATTCTCGCCTTCTTCCAACTCTCTTTCAAGCTCTCGTGATATTTCCTCGGTAAGACGCACCTCTTCGAGCGCCAGAGGCAGATTTTGTGCTCGAGATGAGAGTTTCTTTAAAGCAAGCTCAGAATCGGCGAGGCTTCGGCCACGAACAGCAGCCGCTTCGATCATTTGAAGCCGGGCCTCGGCCTCGGCAAGCATCATTTTCGCCTCATCGTGGATCGAGCTGATCTTTTCAGAATCTTTTTCGATTTGCTCTCGAAACTGCTGGCCTCGGTCCGTCGAAAAGTTCTTTAATTTTGTCCTGCGACGTTGAGTAAGTGCTAATTCTTTTCTGGATGATTTAACGATGCGCGTTGCGGTCAGACGAGACGCAAGGGTTTCGCGATACGCGTCGGCGAGCAACAGATCGGCCTTGCCGATATCCTTTAACGCTTTCTTTTCACTGGACTTAAGCTCGTTCGTAAACCAATCGATCTCTTCGGCCTTAATGCCGTCGGCGGCCATTTTTTCACGCATTTCCTTCGTCCAGTTAGAACGGCGATATATAAAGAGGCCCATTAACGCCAATCCGGCGACGAAACCCAGTGCCGTGAAAATCATCCCCACGACAAAAAGGGTAAAAGCCACTGGCGGCGTAGTTCCGAACAGAAATGCGAGGACCGTGAAAAGAACCGCAGGGACACCTGTTAACAAAATCGGAGCCGCAAAAGCGGCGATCCTTAGATTCCGTCCTTTGGCCAGGTCGCGGTCCGTTACCTCGTATTTCGAAACAAAATCGTCCACTCGCAATTACTTTACAAACAGTGCAAACTTAATTCAATGTAGGTGCATCGTAAAGTCTAACTCTTAATCTGCAATGGATTAACGGCACTTGCGGAAACGCTTTTATCGTATGACGAGAAAATATTTGATGGTGCTTTTGACGGTACCGGTTTTTGCGTTTTCGGCCGGAATCGCCACGATCTTGGGTCAGCCTGACCAGAAACAGAAGGTACGGACCGTTTCTATTCCGATCTCGATCTTTACAAAAGAAGAGATCAGAGAGGGACAGATGTCTGAGTTTGTCCAAGCCGACCGTCTAATAGTCCGTGAAGATCGTGAAGAGCAGACAATCCTTTCTATCCGCAGCGTCACGGACGCTCCGTTAGCCTTGGCGATCCTGATTCAGGAAGATCTCTCGTCGAATTTCAATCTGCAGATCAAAGACCTCGCCGAGTTTGTTCGAAATCTTCCACGCGGCTCGCGTGTAATGGTCGCCTATATCAGAGGTGGAAATCTGCAGGTGCGGCAAAAGTTTACCGACGATCTGGAAGCGGCGGCCCGATCATTCCGTATCGTTTCGTCAACGGCATCTGCCGCTCCGAGGAATCCATTTGACGGAGTAATAGATGCCCTGGACCGGTTCGACGCTCTTCCGGCAGGGCGGCGGGCAATTCTACTGGTGTCTGACGGCTTGGACGTGTCGCAAGGAATTGCAAGTTCGACTCCGGGTCAGAGTCTCGATCTTGACCGGGCTATCTTGCGGGCTCAGCGACGTTCTGTTGCGGTGTTTTCGTTCTACTCGCCCGCAAGCCTGACCGAGGGCGGAAATAGCTCATTGGTCCTAAATGGACAAGGTTCGCTGCAAAAGATCTCAGATGAAACAGGCGGTAGGGCTTTTTTTCAGGGATCGTTTGCCCCGATCAGCTTTCTGCCGTTTTTTAAAGATCTTCGGATATTGCTGAGCCGCCAATTTCTGCTTTCTTATCTTTCGACCCATATGAAAAAGGGCTACCACAAAGTCGAAGTTGTCAGCACGAACCCAGACGTGAAAATCGAGCATCCGAAAGGATACTATTACCGATAGGAAGTTTAATGTTGCAAGTTAACTAAGCGTGGCGCGGCAAACCGGGCAAACGCTGACATCCTGCTTCATCAAAAGACCTACCCAGAAAAATATAAACGTAAACACCAGCAGAAGCGCGAAGGTTATCCAGCCTGCCGTGGAAATTCGCCGTTCGGTAATTGGCAGAACCGTTGTCCCGCAATTCGGGCAGCGGTAAGACGAGGCCATGTATGCCGAGGCATTGTTTACCAGCGGCTGTGCTCCGGGATACGGATTTTGCCGGACACGAGGTTCGCTTTGGGTTTGATACTCGTCGGTCTTCCACGCATAAGGACGCGGTGGTGCGTAATTGTAATCAGCTTGTGGATGTGCCTGTGGCATCGGTCCCGACGACAGCAGCCGATTGCCGCAAAAGCGGCAAAACTGAGTCTGATCGGCATTCTCCATCCCGCAGTGTTGGCACTGGATCATAGCAGAGGCGACTTGGAGCGAAGGTTTCACACGCAGTCTAACGAATAATACCAAAGAAAGTTCCTGATATCGCCCTAAAATCGTACGCGTTCGCCGCTTTTGATTGCGTGATAAACCGATTCCACGAGCTCGACCGATTTGAACCCGTCATCGGCCGTAACCGGCGGCGGAGCCCCGTTCAGGATGGCATCTATGAACGCTTTGTCTTCCTGAACATAGCCCCATTTTTCTTCTTTTTCCGTCATGTGGAACGAATGTGTCTCAAAGTTCGCGTCCATTCCGCGAGAATCGAAAAGCCGTTCCATTTCTTCCGTCATTATTGTTCTGTGATGGCAGAAAACCTCGATGCGTTCGAATGGAAAATGCCAGCTTGCGTCCGACGACGAAGCGAATGTGCAGTGAAAACCGTTTTTGAACTTGAAGATGACAGAAAATTCGTCCAGCTCCGGATATTCGTGCTGTGAGCCGTATGCGACAAGTTCTTCTATCTCGCCGAACTGAAACCGCATCATGTCAAAAAGATGGATCGTAGTTTCGTAAAGAAAGCCGCCGGTTACATTGACGTCACCCGTCCAAACCGGATTCTTTAGCTCGCCGCGATTCATTTTAATGTGAGCCGAATGTGCGGTGTCTTCGCTCAAAAGTTTCTTCAGTGTTGCGTAGACCGGAGCATAGCGTCGGTTGTGTCCTACCTGAAAAATTCCCTTGCCCGCATTTGCGGCGTCACGCAGCTCGGTCGCATCCTCGACACCGATCGAGAAAGGCTTTTCGCAAAAAACGTGCTTGCCCTCCGCGATCGCATGAAGTGCGATCTCTTTATGCGTTTTGTTTGGCGAGCAAACCAGAACCGCACCGCAGTTTTCGAGCAGTTCTTTACGCGAGCTACAAACTTCACCGCCGACAGCTTTCGCCGTCCGTTCAGCGCGCTCCGGCACAATATCGAAAAGAGCCGAAACCTCGGCCCTTTCATCCCGCGAATAAATCCGCCCGTGAACGTTGCCTATGTAGCCCGTTCCAATTATTCCGATCTTTACTTTGTCCATTTAAGATTTACGACTACCAATACGCGCGAAAATTATCAATTATAAATTGTAAATTAGGAATTAACACTCCAGAGAAATGCAGACTTTTATAAACTCCAAATTAACAATTGACAATGTAAAATTGACAATTTGGTCCCGCAAAATCGTTTGCGGTTTTCGTTTTATCTACCAGCTTCCGCCCGCGGCGTATTTGCCCAACCCAAGAACCTCTTCCGTTGCCACTTTGGCTTTGCGAGCTACTTCGAACGGGTCCTGGTTCCAGTATTCGGGTCGAAATATTTCGATGCTGACCATCCGGTTATAGCCGATTTTATCGAAATGTTCTTTGATCTCCTTAATCGGCAAAATTCCCGTACCGGGATAAAGCCGATGAGCATCAGTCAACTGTTCTTTCGGCAGGTTTTCGGCGTCGTTGATGTGAAAGATAAAGAGTTTCTCAGGCCGCATCGAATCGATCGCCGCGAATGAGGAGTTGCCGGCGTAGAAATGAAACGTGTCGATCAC
>CADEEU010000282.1 GCA_902826385.1 uncultured Acidobacteriota bacterium
CGATGGGAATAGTCCATATCTCCGCATCTTTTAACAATACGCTTATCTCGATCACCGATACTCAAGGCAATTTGATTGCTCAGTCGTCATCGGGTGCGAGAGGCTTTCGCGGTTCGCGTAAAGGTACGCCGTTCGCGGCCCAGCAGGCGGCCGGTGAAGCTGCCCGCAAGGCGGTCGAAGCCGGTATGCGTGAGGTCGAGGTGCGTGTGAAAGGCCCGGGCGGCGGACGTGAGTCGGCAATTCGTGCGGTTGCACAGGCTGGTATTCGCGTGAACTCGATCCGCGATACGACGCCGATCCCGCACAACGGGTGCAGACCGCCGAAGCGTAGGCGCGTCTGAACGGAGATTTGGGATTGCGGATTGCGGATTTTACCGCCTCCGCGTTTTAGATTTATTTAATTTGATCGAAAGGATGAAGGGCGGTTCCGCTCGTAAACTTTTCCGAAAATCAGAGTCGGTCAGATCTTGGCCCGCTAAGGCAGGCGGTTCTGGCAAGGCTCTCGGAGGCAATGAATGGCTAGATATAGAGATGCGGTGTGCCGGTTGTGCCGTCGCGAAGGTGGAAAATTATTCTTGAAGGGCGACCGGTGTTTTAAGCCGTCGTGTGCGATTGAAAAACGCGGGACGAACCCGCCGGGACAGCACGGTGCGGCCCGCCGCAAGATGCTGGCCGGTTACGGTGAGCAGCTTCGCGAAAAGCAGAAGGTAAAGCGTATTTACTTCGTGCTTGAAAAACAGTTCAGAAACTATTTCGAAAAAGCGAGAGCGCAAAAAGGCGTTACGGGCGAGAACCTTTTGTTCATGCTCGAAAAACGTCTCGACAACGTAGTTTACCGTGCCGGCTTTTCCACATCACGCCGTCAGGCACGACAGCTTGTAAATCACGGACATATCGAAGTGAACGGGCGAAAGGTGGATATCCCCTCGTTCCAGACCAAGGTCGGCGACACGATCACGGTAAAGAACAGGAGCGTCAAAAACGTTCATGTCGAGGGCGCGTGGCAGACGGCCGCGGGCCGGGGACGTCCGGGCTGGATCGCACCCGCAGGCCGCGACCTGAGCGTGTCGATCTCCGCCGGCCCATCGCGTGCGGACATCGACGCGAATATTAACGAACAATTGATCGTTGAACTTTATAGTAAGTAGTGATTTATGCGGTTTTACCGAATAGATAATAGGTGAGAAGTAACAAGTGATAACGGAAGAGTTTTCACTTATTACCTATAATTTATTGTTTATTCCGAAAGACTCGCACTTGGGTAAGTGGAATAGTCCAGTTTGGCTGAAGTAGCCGTATCCGACCGGTCCGTTCTTGCTATTCGGATACGGGGACAAAGCCAACTTTTACGACCGTTTAAAAAGAACACTAATATGACACAAAGCAATAATTGGACGGATTTTCAGATGCCTTCCCGCCTGAATGTCGACACCGAAACGTTGACGGAGCGGTATGGCAAGTTTTACGCCCAGCCGTTCGAACGCGGCTTCGGGACGACCATCGGGAACTCGATCCGCCGTGCACTGCTCTCTTCCATCGAAGGAGCAGCGGTTACCGCCGTTAAGATCGATGGCGTCGAGCACGAGTTTTCATCGATCAAGGGGGTTGTCGAAGACGCAACCGACGTTATTTTGAATTTGAAACAGGTGCCGTTCCAACTGCACGGCGCCGGGCCGAAAACGCTGACCATCAGCAAAAAGGGAGCCGGCGAAGTGACGAGCGCCGATATTGTCGGGGACGGCGATGTCGAAGTTTTGGACGACAGCATTCATATTGCGACGATCAGCGGTTCGGGATCGTTCAACGTTGAGATGCGCCTGAAACGCGGCCGTGGTTACGTTTCGGCCGAGTTCAATAACGACGAAGATCTTTCCGTCGGCTATATCCCGATCGATTCGGTGCATACGCCGATCAAAAAGGTGAATTACAACGTCGATAAAACGCGTTCGGGTTCGAACACGGAATTCGACAAGCTGACGATCGAGGTTTGGACCGACGGTTCGGTCAAGCCGGAAGATTCGATCGGGCTGGCAGCAAAGTTGGTGAAGGACCATATGTCTATCTTCATCAATTTCGAAGAGGAAGAAGAAGAATATAAGTACGAAGACATTGCTCGTCCGCCGCTTATGCGGAACGATCTGCTGGACAAGCCGGTCGATGAGCTTGAGCTTTCGGTGCGTTCGTACAACTGCCTGAAGAATGCCGATATCCGTTCGATCCGCGATCTGATCAAGCGAAGCGAAAAGGACATGCTGCACACCAAGAATTTCGGCAAGAAATCGCTGACCGAGATCAAGGATTTACTGCACGGCATGGGACTCGATTTCGGTATGGACTTCGACGAGCAGGGCAACCCGATTCCGGGTTCGGGCGGCAGAGATTTAGATTAAGAAGTTGGCGGCAGGCAGTTGGCGGTTGGCAGTTCAGACTGGTACCGCGTACTGCGACCCCGCCAACCGCCAACTGGTAAAATGAGACATCAAAAAGCACATCGCAAACTGGGACGTACTACCGAGCATCGTATGTCGATGCTTCGCAACCTGGCTACGTCGTTGATAAATGCGGAAAAAGAGCATATCGTAACCACAGTGCAAAAGGCCAAGGAATTGCGGCCGTTTGTCGAAAAAGCGATCACGCTGGCACGAAAGGCGCAAAGCCTGAATGGCGACAGCGCCAAGGTGCAGGAAGTTCATCTTCGCCGCCAGGCCTCACGCTTTTTCCATGCGGGCAACAGCACGTTCAAGGAAGCGGCCAGCCGATTTCGCGGCAAGAAAGGCGAGGCAAAAGAGCCGATCGAACGCACAGCCGGTGTTGCCGCCGTCCAGCGTTTGTTCGATGAGCTCGGTGTTCGCTATAAAGACCGCAACGGCGGTTACACTCGCATTATAAAGGTCGGCCGACGCAGCGGCGACAACGCCGAGCTGGCCGTGATCGAACTGGTGGACAACCCACGCGAACTTGCAGCCAAGGGGTAACTTCTTTTTTGGAGGCGATGCACGATGAGTGAACATTCGGCTTCTGCAAAAGCAAAGGACATGGAAAAGCAAGGCGGTACGAAAGAAGACGTAAAAAATAAACGGACGGGTTCAAGCGCGGACCCGTCGTTTAATATGGGCGAGCTGCGCGAGCTGGCCGAGATGGTCAACGAACACGGCTTTACCGATTTCGAGTTTGAGAATGAGAACATCCGCGTGCGTTTGAGCAAGGCCGTACCGGCTCCCGCAGTGCAGTATGTTCCGCAGATGCAAACGGCTTACGCTCCGCCCGCGGGACAGGCGCCGGCAGCCGCTTCAACAGCTCCGCCGGCTGTGGAAACCGCAGCCGAACAACCGGCCCCGGAAGAAGATTTGCACAAGATTACTTCGCCGATCGTCGGCACTTTCTATCGCTCGTCTGGGCCGGAAAAGGAGCCCTACGTAAAAGAAGGTGTTCAGGTCGGGCCGACCACTATCGTCTGCATCGTCGAAGCGATGAAGCTGATGAACGAGATCGAAGCCGAGGTCACTGGCGAAGTCGTGAAGATCTACGTAGAGAACGGACAGCCGGTCGAGTACGGCCAGCCGTTATTCGGGATCAAGAGGTAGCCACAAAAAGGCGCAAAAAGCACAAAAAAGGAATTTCTTTTGCGTCTTTTGCGCATTTTTGCGGCTATCTCATTTTTTTGATGAGCGAGAGAGAGATTCGCAAAATTTTGGTCGCCAACCGCGGCGAGATCGCGTGCCGGATAATCTGGACGTGCAAGGAGATGGGAATTAAGACCGTCGCCGTGCATTCCGAGGCTGACCGCGAGGCGCTTCATGTTCGTTATGCGGATGAAGCCGTTTGCATCGGCCCGGCTCCTTCGGCCCAGAGCTATCTCAATATTCCGTCGATTATCAGCGCGGCGGAAATAACGAATGTCGACGCGATCCATCCGGGTTACGGCTTTTTAGCGGAATCGGCCACGTTTGCTCAAATCTGCGAAGACTGCAACATAAAGTTTATCGGCCCGAAACCGGGCGTCATCGCGATGATGGGCGACAAGGTCGAGGCGCGACGAACTATGGTCGCTGCCGGTGTGCCCGTTTTGCCCGGGAGCCCGGACGCAATCGAATCGCCGGAAGAGGCAAAGAAGCTGGCGCTCGAGATCGGCTTTCCCGTGATCGTAAAAGCATCGGCCGGCGGCGGTGGACGCGGAATGCGCATCGTGCGATCTGCCGACGAGCTGGAAAGCCAACTTGAAATGGCCCAGGCAGAAGCCTTGGCGGCGTTTAAGAACGGGGCGGTTTACATCGAACGTTACATCGAGCGCCCGCGGCACATCGAGATTCAGGTGTTGGCGGATGAGCACGGCAACTGTATTCATCTCGGCGAACGCGAATGCTCGATCCAGCGGCGGCATCAGAAGCTTTTGGAAGAAGCCCCGTCGCCGGTCATCACGAAAGAACAGCGTGAAAAAATGGGTGCGGTCGCGGTGAACGCGTGTCTGGAGATCGGCTATTCAAATGCGGGAACCTTTGAGTTTTTGCTGGACGAGGACGGCAGTTTCTATTTCATGGAAATGAACACCCGTGTCCAGGTCGAGCATCCGGTGACAGAGATGGTTACGCTCGCCGACATCGTGCGCAATCAAATTCGCATCGCGTCGGGCGAGGACCTTCAGTACAGTCAGGACGACGTTCAGATCGTCGGCCACTCGATTGAATGCCGCATAAACGCCGAGGATCCCGTGAAGTTTACACCCAGCCCTGGACGGATCACCGCGTTTAATATTCCCGGCGGCCCGGGCGTCCGCGTGGACACGGCCGTTTATCCGGGCTACGTTGTACCCCCGTATTACGATTCGATGATCGCAAAGTTGATCGTCCATGCCCGCACACGCG
>CADEEU010000283.1:0-2045 GCA_902826385.1 uncultured Acidobacteriota bacterium
TAGAAACCCGCTTGCTGTAAGACGCGTCTCGGGCTCGGTCGATTTTGGATCGTGAAACTGCGACGCGTGAGCGCGAATTGCCGCCATTTTTTCTTTCAAAAATTCCGACACGTCCACGACGAAAGAAAGCGGAACATGCCGCGAAAAGATGTTATGCGCGACCATCGGCACCGGGATCTTTTCGCCGCCGGTTTCGGGATCGTAGTTTTTCATGCTAGACAGCCGTGCCGATTCGCGAACGAGTCGCGCGATGTGATCGTGATCCGGGTGCGGGTCGTCGAGTTGATGCGTCAGTATGACTTTCGGCTTAAGCCGCCTCAAAGTCCTTACCAACCCGGTTCGTGACGCGTCATCCGCAAAAACGTGCCCGTCAGCCAGCCCCAGGTTTTCTCGCAAATCCAAATTTAGGATCTTCGCAGCGTTTTCTGCCTCTTTCGCCCGCCCGTCGACCGTGCCGCGCGAGCCCATTTCGCCGCGAGTTATGTCGAGAGCCCCGGTTCTGTAACCGAGGGCCTTCATCTTCAGCATCGTCCCGCCGACCGTCAGCTCGAGATCATCGGGATGAGCAAATACTCCAAGAATGTCCACTTGGCCCATGACTTCAATTTAACACACTGTGTTTCTGACAGGGTGGCTATAGAATGATGGATATGAAGCTAACGGTCCTTGGTTCAGGCACATCTATTCCGCATCCGCGACGGACGAGTTCGGGCTACTGGCTTGAAGCATCGGGAAGCTCTTTGCTGCTCGAATGTTCCGCTTCGACCATTCACCGCTTGCTCCAGGAAGGAATGGATTGGACGAACCTCGACGCAATCTGGATATCGCACTTTCATCTCGATCATTGCGGCGGTTTGGCACCGTTTCTTGCAGGAACAAGGCACAGCCATGAAATGAAGATGCGAGAGAAGCCACTCAAGGTTTTCGGAGCGGCGGGGATCCGCAACTTGCTGGGTAGTTTTAACGATGTGTACAACTACAAGCTTTTTGATCAAGCCTTTCCGCTCGAAGTAGTCGAGATCGAGCCGCTGGAAAAGTTCGTAATCGCTCCCGGTCTGGAAGCAGTCGCGATGAGCACGCCGCACACCGACGAAAGTCACGCTATTCACCTTCGCGATCCAAATGGCGCGACGCTCGTCTACACCGCGGACACCAGCTACACAGACACTATCGCCGCCTTCGCCCGACGCGTCGATCTGTTGCTTATTGAAGCATCGTTTCCAAAGAACAAGCCCGCCAAGAAGCATCTTGAGCTGTCCGAAACGATGCATATCATACGCAAGGCGGAGCCGAAACAAGCCGTGCTGACCCACCTCTATCCCGAATGGGATGAAGTAAACTTTGAAAAGGAGATTGCTGGATATGAACCGGATTGCGAAGTTCTGCAGGCTTATGATGGATTGAAGATCGATATTTTCCCACAAACTAAAAACTGAAACGCTCACTTTTAGTTTTCAGTTTAACTTTTCAGTTTCTCGGAAAGTTTAGTTCGAAATGTTTCGCTTCGCAACCGCCATCAGTTCTTCCGGCATCCACTTTTCGAGGACTTTGTCTTCGGCCTCCGCGATGGACTTGCCGCGGTTGCGCCATTCTTTTGCCGGATCGTCTTCGCGGCCGGACTGCTTCGGGTAATTCTCGACCTGTTCAAGGCTTATGATTATGCCGTGAGCGATGTCGTTCCAGTCTTCGTTTTGTATGCCGCGGAATACGATCGGCAGCCCGGCCGTCCAGTCTTCTTCCGGAGCTATATTGTCGTATTCGGGAATGGTCAGATAAGCCGTTGCCGGATAACCTTTACCGCTATATTCGCTGACAAGCTGCGACTTAAGGTCATTATACGAACCGTTTGGATTAGATTTGCGAATCTCCAACGCACGGCGGAAAATGTCGGATACGGTCGGTTGGTTGCTCATGATGGTCAAGTGAAGATTAGCACACTTGATTACAAACTCTAACCGGACTAACGTGCCGGTTCCTTAGGTTGTCAGTTTTTAGTTATCTACGGTCTGCTATTCCAAAGCACATACTTTTCTTATGCGTAAAGT
>CADEEU010000283.1:2055-4861 GCA_902826385.1 uncultured Acidobacteriota bacterium
TCTATCAAATCCACTTATTTCTCGGCATAGTTGTTTCTATTCCCGTTCTTGCATGGGCACTCAGCGGATTTCTTTACGCCCTGCCGAATTCGGTCGAAGGCGGAGCTGTCGAGAAGATCGACGCAGTTCGGATCAAGATCGTGCCTGCGGAAGCAATGTCAAAAGCGAGCGACCTGGCCGGAAAACAGCTTCCGACAACGGCTCTGACCTTGTTGATGAAAGACGGACGGCCGCAGTACCAATCGATTGGCGGGCTAGGCGCGGAGTCGATCTTTATCGATGCCGAAACGGGTGAGGCCTCATTCTCAAAGCCGCCCGGCTGGAAGACCCGCTTCTTTCGCGAAGCCCACTTTTATTATTTTACCGGAAGCTGGCAGGTCACCTTTCTGCTTGTTTTTTCGGCACTTGCCGCGCTGTCGGCGCTGACCGGAATTTATCTCAACATCCTTTACTGGAAACAGCGGATGACAAGACGAAACGCGGACAACGATGCGCGAAATCCTTAGTCCTTCGCTGCTGCTTCGGCAAACGAGATGTCGTAGATCGCGTAATCTTCCCAGTTCTTATAGTCGAAGTGCCACCATTCGTTTGGGTTCACCGTAAAGCCTACGTCTTCCATTAGTTGGCGCAAAAGCTCGCGGTTGCGGTTTTCTTCTTCGGTGCCGCCGGTGTAGTTTGGCGAAGCCCGCTCGGTGAATTCGTCGTAGGCGGACGGCATCGGCAAAAGAGCGCCCGTCTTTAGGTCGAAGATGCTCAGGTCGACGGCGCAGCCGCGGTTGTGTTTCGAGCCGCGTTCCGGGTTGGCGACGAACTTGCGTTTGTCTTCCGGCGTCACTTCCCAGAAAAGTTTTGTTATCGCCCACGGCCGATAGCCGTCGAAGATCACCAGCCCCAGCCCTTGCTTTTTCAGTTTACGATGCACACGCACGACAGCCTTTGCCGCCGGTTTCTGTAAAAATGCGCGTGCTTCGGGGTATACCTGGCGACCGACAAAGTTGTCGGCGGTCGCGTAACGTATGTCTAGTTTTATCGTCGGGTCGAGCTTGATGAATTCGATCAAATGGGCCTCACGTTTATCGGATTCTCTTGGCGGGCCGGTCTGCGAAAGCCCAACCGCTACAAGAATAAGGCAAGTGAACCATACGGTAAATTGGCGTTTTGGATGAAACATTGCGGTCGCAGTTAGGCGAATCGATTCATTGGCTTCCGTTCGTTCAAAGACGCTTCGTCGACGCTGACCGAAGGTTATTTTGGTTCAAGGCCGTCTCACTTTTATCGCAAAAATGAGACGGGTTAAGTGCCGTGTTTGCAAGGTTTAGACTTGATTTCGTCTCACGCTCTGGCGACACATAGCATCGTGAGACGATTTTCGACTTAAACTTTGGTATTGAAGCACTTACGGCTTTCGTTTTGAATTTTGACATCATCGCCGACGCGAACTCCGACAGAATTGACTCGATTCAGGTACTCAAACATCAATAAGGGCACACAAGCCCGACACCCATGCTCGCATATGTTGCGTAGATTGTCAATTATTTTATGTGTGCAACGTCGGTACGAGCCGGAGTAACTATCCTACGGCTTTTTCTCTTCTGGAGTCGGTTCGGTGTCTTCATCCAGCACACGCACTTCTGATCCGAACTTTTGATAGTTCTTAAAGCGAATTACGTTGCGGCTTTCGAAGCGTTTGCCCGAACTTTCGACCGTTCCGCGAAAGTCGGAAAGCACGGGCAGAAGGTATTTGTCGCCGGCGATCTCGACCTGATCGTAGTCGATCAGTTTTGTCACCGCCTTTACTGGAAAATTGGAGTCAATGTCCGTCAACTCGTATTCGATACGCAGGACGCGAAAATTGTCGCGGTCGATCCAAATGCGTCCTTTCTCGCCGGCCGGGGAAGAGCGGTAGACCGGGCCTTTCAATCCGACGCCGCCGTGCTTGTTGTTCGGCAGCAAAATCTCATAGCGGTAAATCAAGGCACTACGTCCCCGGACGATGTCAGTGCTTTCGGGTTCGAACGCCGTTTTGCTGTCGGGTTTGAATATCTTGGTCAGATCCTCGACAAATTCGCCGCCCGATGTTGCGCCGTCAAGCCCGCTGTAGCTGCCCGACGTTTCAGAGCTCACCGGCGCACCGTTTTTTGCCAACACCTTATACTGCTCGCCTTTTTCTGTGCTGTAGCTTACAGCAATGATCAGATTGTCGTACGGCCGCCAGTTTCCTGTTCCGGCATAGGCGGCAGAACGCGTAATTAGCTGCTTGACGACAAAATCCGGCATGTCGTCGAGCAGTGCGAGAGTGTTTGCCGTAGTTTTTTCAAGGATGGCCGTCGACGCTTCGGTTGACGGGAGCTTTGTACTTTCAGGATTTTGTCGTCGCCGTTCGGCCTCCTCGAGAGCGCGTTTCAGATCGTCGTTGTTGCCGCTCTTTGAACGCGTCAGGCCGCGCAGGCCGTCGGTAACAGGGAAGTTGATTCCGCGGCGGCGCAGGGCGTCGACGATAGGCTCGATGCCGGATGAGCCCTTTATCGAATAAAGCATCCGCACGTACTCCGACTGCGCGACCGGCTTTTCCTGCCCGAAGCCCGAAACCGTGATGACCGTTAAAAATAGAAGCGTAAAGAGCTTTTTCATTCGACTAAATGATGCCGAAACAACGGCGTTAGTTGGCTTTTTTGGAAAGAGCAAGAAGGTTCACGCAAAGCTCGCGAAGACCGCAAAGGAAGAATTAAGGAAGACTTTTGAGCGGATCATGGCACCCACAAAGTGCCTTTCGGCTTTCCTTAGCGTACTTCGCGAGCTTTGCGTG
>CADEEU010000284.1 GCA_902826385.1 uncultured Acidobacteriota bacterium
CCTCGACCTGCGGTAACGGGTTGCCAAAGGTAAACGCAACCGCCAGGCCAAGTGCGAGAGCAACAGGCGGCGAAAATGCCAGGCAGGCAATGCCGAGAACGATAAAAAGGACTTTTTGCCAGGTCATAAAGAAACAAATAGAAGTCCGCGCGTTAGCAAGGCCGTAATGCGCTGCTCACCCATTACGCCCTTGCTTACGCGCGGCTTCTGCAAAGGAGTTATCGCAATATTCCGAAGACTTTTCTTAAAAGCGAGGTCGTACGGCCGATTGGGTCTTTGCGGATTTTTTTCTCTTCGTCCGCGACGAGCAGGAACAGCCCGTCGAGGGCTTTTTGCGTTACGTAACCGTCGATGTCCGTCGCGTCCTGTCCGAGAAGCTGTGCGGCGAAACCGTATTTACCGATCATCGTTTTGTACTTCTGCGTCACGCCGACCGACTCGGTGAAATCTTCGACTATCGGGCGAAATTTGCCACGCAGCGTTTCTTCGCTCGTGCGTTTAAAAAACTGCGTAGCCGCGTCGTCCCGGCCGCTGAACAGTATCTGACGGGCGTCGTCGAACGTCATCTGCTTTATCGAATCGACAAAAACATCTATCGCGACCGGTACCGCTTTTTCAGCCGCACGGTTCATCGACGTGACGAATTCATCAACCGAACGGCCTTGCCCCGCGATCCTTAAACCTCGCTCGACCTTTTGCAGATTTTTCGGCAGCGGTATCTTTACACGCGCATTTTTTAGAAATCCGTCCTGACGACCCAGCGAGTTGACCGCAAAACGCACGCCTTTTGTCAGAGCTTCTTTAAGACCGCCCGATATCTCGATATCTGAGACCGACCGGTTACGGCTGGTCCGCGTCGTTTGACCGAAACCGATAGATGAAAAAGCGGTGAGGGCGACCAGAACTGCTATCGACAACTTGATTTTGAACATATACGTTCTCCTGTTATTTGGCCTTCCCCTGGTTCGCCACCGCCTGCTGTGCCGCCGCGACCGCATCCGCGTCGCCGAGAAAATAGTTCGTCAGCGGTTTCAAGTCTTCATCAAGCTCATACACAAGCGGAATTCCGGTCGGGATATTGTTTTTAATGATGTCCTCGTCAGAAATTGCATCGAGATACTTTACAAGAGCACGCAGCGAATTGCCGTGAGCCGCGATTAAAAGACGCTTGCCGGCCTTTATTTTTGGGGCGATCTCGGTTTCATAGTACGGGACAACACGTTCTACTGTCTGCTTTAGCGCCTCGGAGCGCGGAAACAATTCCGGCTTGATGCCCGCGTACCTCGGGTCTTTGCCAAGCCACCGTTCGTCGGTTTCTTCTAACACGCCAGGCGGAATGTCGTAACTTCGACGCCAGATCAGCACTTGCTCCTCGCCATACTGAGCAGCCGTTTCGGTCTTGTTCAAGCCCTGCAAAGAGCCATAATGACGCTCATTCAACAGCCACGATTTCGTTTCCGGAATCCACATCAAATCCATCTCGTCAAGAATGATCCAAAGCGTCCTGATCGCACGTTTCAAAACGGACGTGTAGGCTTCGTCAAAAACATAACCTTCCTGTTTCAAAAGCTGCCCCGCCGCCTTCGCCTCGGCCCTTCCCTTTTCAGAAAGATCGATGTCCTTCCAGCCCGTAAAACGGTTCTCTTTGTTCCACTCGCTCTCGCCGTGACGGATCAGGACTAATTTATGCATAAATTCTTTTGCTTCTCCCTTCTGACTTATTACGTCTAACTTATTTCGAAATAAGTAATAGGTGATAAATGAAAACTGATAAGTGACTACGTTCGATTATTCAACAGTTTCTTGACTTCGCCAACCAGGTAGAGCGAGCCGGTAACAAGTATCACTCCATCAGTCGAAGTGAACTCTTTTGCCTTCTGAACTGCCTCGGCTACGGTTTGGGCCTTTATGATCTTTGCTGGATCGACTCTCGACGAAGCAAACGCGGCGATTTCCTCCGCACTCAGTGCTCTGGAGTTCGACGACAGCGTGAGAACAATTCTTTCTGCTCGCGGCCAAAGGATCTCGGCAATCTCGGCCACGTTCTTATCGCGCATTGCTCCGAAAATCATCGTTATCGGCCAATCAACAAATTCGTCAATATATGCCGCTAATGCCGCTGCTCCGCCCGGATTGTGCGCGCCGTCGAGGAGGAAGTTGCCGATTGGTTCAAGCCGGCCGGGGTGGCGGGCATTTTCTAAGCCCTCCGCTATAGCATCTTCGTCTATTGCAAATCCATTTGAATACTCAAGGCATTGTGCCGTTCGGATCGCGGTTAAAGCATTCTCGACCTGATGTCTTCCCTTTAGTCCGAGTCGAATGTTGTCGATCTTATGCAGAGTAAAATTTGCTCGAATCGTGTCGGGCCCGCTCCTAACGAGCGACCACGGTTCGAATATCTCGTTCGAAGGTTTGATCTGCATTTCTCTGCATCTATCGCGAAGAATCCGTAACACCGCAGCATTCTGTTCGCCCAACACAACGTCAAGCGTGCTTTTCCGAATTATCGCCGCCTTTTCCGCCGCTATCTTTTCGATCGTGTCACCTAGATATTCCTGATGATCCAAATCGATCCGCGTTATCGCAACGATCTCGGCCTTGGCGGCTGTCACCGCGTCGAACCGTCCGCCGAGTCCGGTTTCGAGGATCGCGAGTTCGACTTTGGCTTCGGCAAACGCGAGCAATGCAATGGCCGTGACCTGCTCAAAAAACGTCGGCACGCGTTCCAGCCGTTCGTCGGCGACCAGCATTTCCGAAGTTTCTTTAACCCGCGTCGCCAAACGGCCAAAATCTTCGTCGCTTATATCGACGCCGTCGATCTTTACGCGCTCGGTTATCGAAACCAAATGCGGCGAAGTGTAAAGCCCGGTCCGAATTCCGGCCTGCAAGCATATCGAATCCAAGAACGCACACACCGAACCCTTGCCGTTCGTTCCGGCTACCTGAACTTTCTTATAATTGTTTTGCGGATTCCCAAGAGCGTCGAGCAGCGTCCGAATATTCTCCAGCCCAAGCTTCATCGTCTCGACCTCATTGCCGAGAGACAAAAGATAGCTTTCGGCCTCGGCAAAATTCAGGAGTCCACCTCGCCTGCGAGCAAATATGCGTTGCGTATGACGTCCTCGCCGAGCCTAAAATTAGTCGTAAGGATTTTTTCGATAAACGGCTTGATCGACAAGATTTGGCCACCGAGCTTTGCATTGATCAGCACGCCAATAGTCCCTGTTACATGGATCCCGAGACGCACGGCGTAATTTCGCGCCGTTAGATCATCGAGTATGAGGGTTGAACCAGGACTTTCCAGTGCCAACGCAATCGCGGTTGCCTCACCTCGATCTATCGATGACGGCATCGCACTCAATGCGCTAAGGTCGTTAGGACGAACAATCCTAATCCAATCCGGAAGCTCGAAGCCAACTTCTATTGCAATTTCAGGAGTTGTAACGACGGAACTAAATACTCGTTGTAGCAGTGATATAGCATCAATCTTGGAAAGGACGATCAAACAACTAGCATCAGAAATAACGGCATTAGGCATTATTCACTTCGTGTTCCAGTTCGGCTCTGGTTTGATTGAAGTAAGCTACTCCGTAATCCGCGAGTATCTCAGCAAAATCCCATTTTTGCATTTTCGCAAGCCTCGCAGCCTCGGACAACGAAAGTGTACGGCGCTCATAGAGACGAGCGGCAATCATCCTCAGCACATCGGCTCGCTCTGCTTCAACCGAATCAGGTAATTCGAGCGTCATTGTGGTCATAGCTCAATGTTAATACAAATCGTCACACTTTGGAAAGAAATCCCTCGGCATTAGCTCACATCAAGCGCCGATGATAATTGATCTGCCCGAGATGATAGTTAAGATGCGTCGCAAGATGAGTGAGAAAAGCTCCTGTGGTCAACGGTCTGTCGAAAACTTCGATCGGATAAGTCTTTGCGAAATCCTCCTCGGAAAGCCCGGCGAGCGTTGCGAGCACTTCCGTCAGAGCTGCGTCCACGCCAGCGAGCAGATCGACTTTTGGTACGCCGCCGGTCGAAAACTCTGAATCGCGGTCGCGGACGTAACTGGTTCCGCCCAGTACAGAACCAAGAAAATGCCGAAGGTTGCCGATCAGGTGCAAGCACAAATTGCCGCCCGAATTCGTTATCTCGCCGCTCGTTTTCCAAAGATCGGCTTCGCCGCCGTAACTTTCGATTTCCGTTTTTAGCTTGTTCAGATCGCGTTCGTAGAGTTCCTTCAATATTTCAGCCAGCATAATTTCAAGTCTCCTTTGCCGTCCGCGATTTATTTTTGCGGCCTTTTGCGGTTTCAATATAAACTTATCGCAGAAATTATGAAGCAGCTACTCCTGATCATCGCCTTATGCAGCCCCGCCGTTTTCGCGCAGGACAACCGCATTGCTCAATTCTCGATCTGGCAGCCGAAAGAGTCGCAGGCGGCTTCTTTTCAGCGCGGTTATCAGCACCATATCAAATGGCGAAAGGTGGCCGGCGATCCGTGGGAATGGTACGGCTGGTATTTCTCATCCGGGCCGAGAATCGGACATTTTATGGAGGCGACATTTAATCACGCCTGGTCGGATTTCGACAGTCCGGTCGATCCGATCGAAGAAAGCGTCGATAAGCAGCAGAATGTTTATCCGTTTGCCGACGTCCGATCTGCTTTCAAGGCATTTTTTCTAAAAGACCAAAGCATAGCAAACTCCGCCAGCCTGCGTTCAAAAATGAACCGCATCGGCACTATCAACGTGACCGATATGCCGTCCGCGATAAAGATCGTCGATAGATACAAAAACTCGTTCAGGTCGAACTCGGATGTTTCGACGCTGATGGTCTTTAAGGTAATC
>CADEEU010000285.1 GCA_902826385.1 uncultured Acidobacteriota bacterium
GATTCGAGGTATCAATGAAGCGCATAACGAACAGGTCGGTCAGGCATAGGGTAGCCGTAGCCATGTTCCTGCATGGCAAACGTGCTCGCCTATCGGAATCCTTTCGAAAGAGTGTCCAGACCTCTTCTGGTTGTAGATGTTCTGGGTTCGAATGTAACGAGTTCTAGATATTGAAGTCTCCAGATAACGCAGGTAGGGTGCTATAAAGTGATTTGGTCGTACCGCTCTCAAGTTCAAAGTAGACCGCAAACCGTCTGAGATTCCTCGTGAGAAGCAGGGATGAAAGTATTTCGACCATCTCGATCGCAACCCGCTGATTGATGTTAAGACCTTGCTCGCCTAGGCGGACTCGTTCGGGACAGGAAGCATCGCTCTTGGCCTCAATGTTTTCTGGTTGAAGAAGATCGGGATGTTGAAGTGACGGCGACGGAAGTGCCCGGCAGATACTAGTCCCCGTGAAGTATTGCTCGGGTTTGAGAAGCTTGGTCGTCGAACCGAGTAACACTTGGCCTGATGCCTTCCCGTTTCCTCCGTCTATCCACCAGACCCTCGAAACATCACCGTAACTTCGATACTCATCAAGGGCGCGATGCATCTCTCGTCGAGCCATGTGATTATCGACGCAACCGACGATGATCGTCAGACTTCTGTAGTCGCTGTTCGAGGCTTTGAGGTGCTTCTCGGGATCGAACCTTTCACACGAGAAACCTGTCTCTATTCCCCAAGCTGAAGCAACTCGTTCCGCTAATGTCTGTGCCTTGTATCGTCCGACTTCAGCGAAGCAGAAATTGCTGCGCGGAATATTTCCGTTTTCTATGATGTCCGGGTCAACGATCAGCATTTCCGCGGATTTGTTATGCTGCTGCTTTAACTCGAAGACAAGCCGGGCAATGGCAGGAACTACAAAAGAGCCAGTGCCGCCGGCACCCACAACGATGAATCGAAGGGTGTTGTATTCGACCGGCATTACAACCGCGGCTTGCGAGAAGCTAAGATCGATTTTCATTACAACATCATCTGAAGCAGAGCTTCGACCTCATTCAGATCGACCACGGTACTTGGAAGCTGTCCGATCCAGGAAAATGGAATGGGGATAAGGTGATCGTAGATCCCGCATCGGAATCTAACTTTGGGTTTGTCATGAACATCCACAATGATCCCGAAGATACGGAATTTGCCTGATTCGTCCCCGTCATCTGCCTTGCTGAACTGATAAGCTCCGGCCGGGTGTGTGTGAACTTCAATACACGCTTCGGAGTATTCAGGCATTTTGTCATCCGCGATAGTTGATGCCCACTTCCGATCCCGACCCGAAGTACACCACTGCCAAGAGTCGCTGACTTTGCCCCAATAGATCAGGTACAGTTCTTCCTTGAAATTGTCCTTCGAGTTATGGATCGTTGCGTGCTGACATATTTCGTCCCAGATGCGGCCCGGGATTCTGGGCTTATGCCATTTGATCCCGACGAAGGCTTCCGGCAGTCCTTTGATTTCCCGGTAGGCGAGCGGCGCTGAAATCGTGAACTCATCACGATGAGCTTTTAGCACCACACCATTTCCGGCTAAGACATATTCATATAGGATTGCTTCAACCGGGTCGAACCGTCCCTTTGCGACGCGATGTCCGATGAAAGGCGTTGACGACGCGAACTGAACCGCGTCCAAACCAAATAGCTGTTCCATATTATTCAGAAACGCGAGTCGTATCTCCGCTGTTCAACGATCGTTTCCCATGCATCTTCGGCCGTAGTGGTTGATAGGATCAGTTCCGACTTCGGAAACTTTTTCACTTTGTCAGCCGCCAGTTTCCAAAGTAGATCGCGAATGTCTTGCGGCTCGGAATGGCACCGCTCGCCCGTATGGTCCGCGTTGAACGGAGTATCGAAGATCAGTTTCCAAACGTCAGACAGAGTAGACGGGTGGGTCTCAGGAACTTCATTTTTCCCGAAGCATATCTTGCCCGAACCAATATTTGGCAAGGGTGCAACTGCAAGGTTGGTATTCGCCGAGATATGAGATGAGGCTGCGGCCCACAGGTAATATTCCCGTCCCGTTCCAAGGAGAATCAAGGCCGGAATCGGAACCTTCAATTCGACCAAGCCTTTGTCCGCAAAGACGACGGTTAACTTTCTGTTCGCGGCCGGTTCGTACGAGAGAATCGCGTTGCCTTCCGGAGCCTCTCGGTATCGCAATACCCGCTTGCCCAACCAACCAGTATCTGTGTGAACCCTTCGAAAGGCTCTCGCAACTTGGTCACTCGAAAGAGCTTTCAGAGAGACCGACGACTCCTTGAGGTCGGCAAACAAATATTGTCCCGGAAGAAAATAGAGGGCAGCCGATGCATCCGGAGGTACCTGAGAGAAGTTATTCATAGCTGGCCTGCTCTAGGGATTGATCTTTCCTGTATTCCAGAACGAGACAAGCTCAAGCAGAAACTTCTGAGCATCCTCTGCGATCTTTTCGTCCAGATTTTCGAGATTTCGAAAGGACTCATTTGCCGACTTGTATGTCTCTGTCAGCCAATCGATGGCCTCTTTGTTCCATTCGAAGAACTCGGGATATTGACAATGCGTTACGTCGAGCCAAGGGTTTCCGGTAGAGTGATCGACCAGCCTTATCAGATCCCTATAAGGTTTTGTTTTGGTATCTTGTTCTTCTTGCCAAACTCTAGCGTGTGGAGAAGCTTTGATAGCAGGAAGTGTTTTCTTCTCAATGCCGTACTTTTCGGAAAAGAATGTCCAGATCTCATCATCTTCTGCAAAATAGAAGATGAGTCCGGCAAGATAGCTCTCTCTCAGTCCTGAAAAATCAACTTCTTCGCAACACAGGTCGAAGTTCATTGGCGGGATCGCAAACCTGTCGAGTTCAAGATCCGGATCGTCATGCCAGTATTCAAGGAGAGGAAAGCACTTATCGTTCACCAGCTGAAAGAACTCATTGGTCCGTTCGCTGTAAGCCTTGAAATGTCCAGCTTTGTATAGGCTCGTTGTCGATCGTTTCCATTCATTCGGAAACATGTTCATGTAAAGATGGTATTTGTGCTGCTCCGATACCACCCTTGAGACGGTCTCACATGCGATCACCGCATTATGACTTCGAGCCTTGAATCGCAGGTATTCGATAGATCGAATGAGTCGGTCACCGAAGAACGACCTCTGTTTTCGATCTTCCTCTACAACTGCAAGTCCCGTCATGATCCCTCGACTGCTCAGAACCCGAGCGGAACGTAATCTATTGCTGACGCGGGAGTCTTCAGAAATGCCTTGCGGTGGAATTCGATAGCTTCGATCTCTTGAGTGCCGATCGCTAAGACTTCCTCCGCTTCAACAACTTCATCGACAGTCAAGAGTTTTTGGGCATCTCTCTGCATTAGTCTGTCTGCCAAAATGATCGCTGGATTGATCCGCTCGTTTTCAGCCCGTAGGACATCCAACGGCGAATCATCGCCCGGCATATCCTTTGTGCTGCGCTCGCTTGACGATGGTGACACTCAGCTTTCCATCCTTCACCTCCCGCGTGATGTTCGCGTTCTCTATCGAAGCGAAATGCGGCTGAAGGACGACCTTTAGCGTCTTATCTTCTTGCGCGAGCGACGCGTCTAGCTCAAACGTCTGGCCTTCGATCTTAATGGTCGCCTTAGGATCGGTTACAGGGGTCTCCGCAGCGGTACCTTCGGTCGAGGCTACATCGGCGCTATTCGTTGTGCCCGCCTCATTCTCGGCAGGTGGAGTATTTGTTTCGTTTGCCATGATTTTTAGGAAGCGAACAGATTCCGCTGATCTTTCGGTTGTTCTTGACCTGCCGCGCTTGGTGTTGGAGTACTCCCGATGCTCCTAGCCTTTGTCACCTCATCGACAATCGTGTTCTTATCGGTTGGCTTGGAGGCTCGCTTCTTTGTTGGGGATTTTTCCTTCTTCAATTTTTCCGCTGCTAGTCCGGGAAGAGCATTTCTGTATTGATCAAGGGCATCTGATAGTTGGGCGGACAAATCAGACCGACCACTTTCATCGGTGATATTTGAAACGAGAATTTGCGGAGCGAAGTTGTGCGAACGGACGCTTAGAACGCAGTCGCGAACTCCGTTGGCTTCAGGAAACAACTGGATGACAGCCGTGACTGTACAGGAATCGAAGTTATATGGTTCCTGTTCAGAAAGAACGACTGACTTTAACGGACCTGCTCCTTCTAAAAGACCTGAACTTTCCGCAGAAGTTTGGATCGGCTTCTCGCCCTCGACAACCGAATCAACATCCGTCTCACCGTCATCTGCTTTAATTTCGGGACTAACGGAATTTCCGACCTCGGCAAGTTCTTCCACCGGTCTGAGAGAGTTCCGTTCTATGTTTGTTTCATCGATCACATCAACGACATTACTTGTACCGGCTGAACTCAATATTGACGCAATCTCATCTTCGCATTCGGGGATACATTCGTTAGCGTAAGACGGCCGTTCCTCGGTCCGGTCTTCGGAATCGACAACACCGAGAAACTCATCTTGCTGTGCAGGTAACTCACTCGATTCAACCTCAATCTGAGGTACCGGCGATATTGCTGTATCGGAAGTACCGACCATTTCCTCTGACCGCATCGCTGGGGGAGTGGCTACGGATGGTCGCCGGACAGACTCACGCTCGATCTCTCGCAGCCGTTCCAAGAACTTGCTCAGAAATATGTTTCGGACTGTGACCTCTTCGTGGGAACGGGTCATGTATTGTGCTCCATTCCAAAGTTCTAGTCCGATCTGTTGATTTGATTGGCCGCTGCTCTGGAATCCATCGTTCCGTGATACTTCCTCAGCCAACGTACGAGCCGTAAATATGAGTTGCTCGATCCTTTCCCGATT
>CADEEU010000286.1 GCA_902826385.1 uncultured Acidobacteriota bacterium
GATCGGGCGTCGCGTTTTTCGATTTCGATAACGATGGATGGCTGGACATTTTCACGATGTCCGGAACCCGTCTTGAAGGGTTTGAAAAAGGTAAAGAACCTACAAACCGTCTCTACAAAAACAATCGAAACGGCACCTTTAAGGATGTCACCGAGAAAGCAGGTTTGCGTAAAACCGGCTGGGCATCCAGCGTTACGGTCGGCGATTTCGACAACGACGGCTTCGAAGATTTGTTTCTCACTTATTGGGGCGAGAATGTTTTGTATCGCAATATTAACGACGGAACATTTTCAGATGTAACCGGGCGGGCCCGGCTTAAACCAGGAATTACTCGCTGGGGATCGGGTACCGCTTTTGTGGACTATGATCGCGACGGCGATCTCGATCTGTTTGTAGCAAACTATTTAAAGTTCGACATTTCCAAGGTGCCTGAGGCCGGAAAAGGACCGAACTGTCTTTGGAAAGGAGTAATGGTCAACTGCGGACCAAAGGGACTGCCGACCGATACTAATCTACTGTACGAAAACAAAGGCAATGGTGAGTTCGCTGACGTTTCAGAGAAGTCCGGAATCGCCGCCGTGACCGGCCGGTACTCGATGACGGCAGTTGTTACGGATTACAACAACGACGGGTGGCCCGATCTCTATATTGCGTGTGATTCTACTGCCTCAACGCTGTATCGCAACAATAAGAACGGGACGTTCACCGACGTAAGCCTCGAAAGCGGCACGGCCTACAATGAGGATGGTAATGCCCAGGCCGGAATGGGCGTTGCCGTCGGCGATTACGACGCGGACGGCCTACCGGACATCTTCAAGACCCACTTTGCCGACGATCTTCCAGTGCTGTACCGAAACAGCGGGCGCGACTTTTTTGAGGACGCTTCGCGGCTTGCGGGATTCGATCACACGAAACACGTTCAATGGGGGACCGGTTTTGCAGATTTCGACAACGACGGATGGGCTGACATCCTGACGGTTACCGGCAATGTCTATCCCGAAATCGAGAGAATTTTTAAAGAGTATCCTCATCGCGGACCAAGGCTGGTTTATCGAAACCAGGGAAACGGAAGTTTCAAGGATGTTTCGGCATATGCGGGCAACGGCATCACCATCCCCAAGTCCAGTCGCGGAGCAGCTTTCGGCGATTTCGATAATGACGGTGATGTCGATGCCGTGATCATGAACATGAACGACGCTCCGCTGTTGTTGCGAAACGATCTGCGGTCGCAGAATGCGTGGCTGAAATTGAAACTGGTCGCAACAAAATCTAACCGATCGGCGATCGGCGCTCGTGTGACGGTTAGAACGGGCAAGCACATTCAGGTGCAGGAACTGACGAGCCAGTCTAGTTATTATTCGCACAATGATCCGCGGCTGCATTTTGGGCTCGGTAACGCGCGCGAGGCCGACTCGGTCGAAATTCGCTGGCCGAACGGCCAGACCGAAACCTTGAAGAATGTCGCGGCGAATCAGATCGTACGAGTTAAGGAAGGCAGCGGAATAGTAAAATGAGAAAGCCGGTGTTCATGTTTATTTTTCTCGCCGCTGCGTTCACGACCGCCGCGCAATATCCGGTTTCTATGACGAACGTTGCAAAGCAGGCCGGCCTCAATTTCATTACGATCTACGGCGACGAGAAAAAGAACAGGTATTTGCTGGAGACGACGGGCTCCGGTGTAGCGTTCATCGATTATGACAATGACGGCTGGCAGGACCTTTTTTTTGTCAACGGAACACGTCTCGACGCTTTGCCGAAGGGAATGGCGCCGCCGACCAACCGACTTTTTCGCAACCGGGGTGACGCTACGTTCGAAGACGTAACCGCGAAAGCCGGCTTGACGCGAACCAACTGGGGACAAAGCGTTTCGGTCGGCGATTTCAACAGTGACGGTCACGACGATCTGTTCATCACGGCATTCGGGAAAAACGCCCTTTACAAAAACAACGGCGATGGAACGTTTGCCGACATAGCAGATAAGGCCGGCGTTAGCGAGAACAGGTCTAAGTGGGGAGCGGGCAGCGCGTTCCTCGATTACGACCGCGACGGCGACCTTGATCTTTTTGCCGCCAGCTACATCGATCTTGATCTGAAAACTGCCCCGCTGCCTGAAACCGGTCCTTGCCTCTACAAGGGATTGACGGTCGCATGCGGCCCTCCGGGATTGACCGGCGGCGTGAACATGCTTTGGCAGAACAATGGAAACGGAACGTTCACCGACGTGTCGGAGAAAGCTGGAATCAGAAAAACCGACGGAACTTACGGACTCGGAGTCGCGGTAGCTGACTACGACAACGACGGATTCGTAGACATCTACGTCGCCAACGATTCCGCACCGGCGATCCTTTATCGCAACAACCGTAACGGCACTTTCACCGATATCGCACTAGAATCCGGCTGCGCCTTTTCGGCGGACGGCAAGCCGCAGGCGGGCATGGGCGTTTCGGCGGGCGATTACGACCGGGACGGTTGGCTGGATATCTTCAAGACGAATTTTTCCGGTGACACGTCAACGCTCTACCGCAACGCGGGCAAGGCGGTTTTCGACGATGTGACGTTTTCGGTCGGCATGGGCATCAACACTCGCTGGCTTGGCTGGGGGACGGGCTTTGCGGATTTCGATAACGACGGGTGGCTGGATGTTTTTCTGGTCAACGGGCACGTCTATCCTGAGGTCGAGCGGCTTACGACCGAGGCCGGCTATGCACAGCGGAAAGTGCTGTATCAGAATTTACGAAATGGAAAGTTTGCCGACGTGTCGATGCAGGTTGGCGGCGCGGTTGTCGAAAACTCGCCGGCACGCGGAGCGGCGTTCGGCGACATCGACAACGACGGCGACATCGATATCGTAATCAACAACGTCAATTCCCTGCCTGAATTGATCCGGAACGATTCGCGTTCGGGTAATAGCTGGCTGAAGGTCAAGCTGGTCGGCGTGAAATCGAATCGCAACGGCATCGGAGCGCGGGTTGTCGTCATCACCGACGACGGCCAGCAGATCGACGAGGTCCGCAGCGGCAGCAGCTATTATTCGCAGAACGATCTTCGCGTAAGTTTTGGTATCGTAAAGTCAACGGCAGTGAAGACGATCGAAGTTCGCTGGCCGAGCGGTTTGGTTGAAAAATTTGCCGACGTGAAAGTGAATCAAACAGTGACCATCAAGGAAGGCTCAGGCATTTTGAACGGGCAAGCGCCTGTGAATCGAAGCAAATGATACTCGCGAGGCCACTTGCAATTTTCGTTCTCGGCGTGCTGGCCGGCGTCTCGGCTATCGGCCAGAAAGCTCCGGCCGCGGTTGCCCTCTATCAACGAGGAATTGTTCTCGCGAAGTCCGGCGACTACATAGCCGCGATTGAAAAACTTCGGGCCGCTGTCAAGGCTAATCCGAAATATTATGAAGCTTATGTCGCACTCGGGCTTTCGCTTCAGAACGCCGAGCAGTACTCGGAGGCCCTTGACGCATTTAGCTCGGCCATAAAACTGCGGCCGCGTCTTGCCGACCCGCACATGATGCTGGGCAGGCTGGTCCAGCAGCTTGGCAACGCCGACGGAGCACTTTCGGAATTTCAGACCGCCGCCAAACTCAATCCCGCATCGGCCGAGGCGCACTCGGCAATCGGATTTATCCTCGCCGCCAAAAACCAGATGACGGACGCCATCAGGTCGTTCGAAACCGCAGTCAGATTAAAGCCGACGCTGGCCGAGGCTCATTATTATCTCGGCACCGCTCGCTATTTTTCCGACGATCCTGCTGGAGCAATCATGGCCTTAAAGCAAGCAGCGAGGCTGATGCCGGCGAACAGCGATGCTCATTACTACCTCGGTCTCGCGCAGGAACGAAAAGGAGACTTGCCGTCTGCAATAGCGTCGCTCAGGACGGCAGTAAAACTCTCGCCCGAGATCGTCGAAATGCGTCAGGCTATGGCCCAGGCATTCAGGGCCGACGAAGATCTTGAAGCTGCGGCAGAGCAGTTTCGCGCTGTCGTCAGACTAAAACCTGATTTTGCCCAGGGCTATAACGACCTCGGGTTGATTCTGGTCGATCTGCGTGACCCGGATGGCGCCATTGCGGCGTTTCGAAAGGGCCTTGAATTGGCGCCGACGGACACCACGGTTAAGAACAACCTTGGAATGGCGTTGATCCAAAAGAGCGACTTCGCCGCCGCGGCCGCGCAGTATCGCGAGATTATCAAGATAGCTCCGGACGATGCCGTTGCGCATTACAATTTAGGCCTTTCGTTGAAGCAGCAGGACAAGTTCGAGGAAGCCGTACTCGCTCTTCGTCGCGCCGCCGAGCTTCAGCCTGACAAGCTGCCGGAGATTTATTACACGCTTGGTGTGATTCTGCTGCAGCAGGCAAAACTGGAAGAAGCCGGAAGCTCCTTTCAAAAAGCGGTGGCAATCAAAAACGATTACGGCGAGGCGATCTATACGCTGGGCACGGTGCGGCAGCAGCAGGGTAAAACAGATGAGGCTATAGACTTGTTTCGCCGTGCTCTTAAGTTTCTGCCCGACGCTCCGGAAATCCACAATACCCTCGGGACGGCGCTCAGGCAAAAAGGCGACATCGAAGGGGCGCGAGCGGAACTACAGGAAGCTGCCCGGCTGAACAAACTGAAAACGAACCGCCAGGCCGCAACGTTTGCTCTTAATACGGGAATAGCAAACCTGAGAGCCGGTAAGATCGACGACGCGATCCTGCAATTTCAGAAAGCAGTCGAGCTGACGCCGGAAAATTCCGAGGCCTTCTACTACCTTGCCAAATCGCTTATGCGAAAAGGAAAGAAGGTGGAATCCGACATCGCTTATCGAAAAGCCCAGCAACTGAATCCG
>CADEEU010000287.1 GCA_902826385.1 uncultured Acidobacteriota bacterium
ATCCTTGCTGATAACGCGTCTGTCCGCTGCCCTGACAGGTTATGCAGCTTTCGGCCGTGGTGCCTTTTTCGGCACCGTTTCCGCTGCACTCGCCGCAGGTTTCAAGCCGCGGAATATTTAACTTTTCTTCCTTGCCGCCGGCGGCTTCTTCAAGCGTAATTTCAAGATCGTAGCGAAGATCGGAACCTCGTTGTACGGTTGTACGTCGGCCCCCGCGCGACCCGAACATGTCCCCGAACCCGAACATGTCGAAAATATCCTCAATATTCGAGAAACCCGGATCGAAACCCCCGGCCCCTGCTCCCGCGGCCGCGTGACCGAAACGGTCGTAAGAAGCCCGCTTTTGCGAATCGGAAAGCACCGCGTAAGCCTCGGCGCACTCTTTGAATTTTTCCTCTGCCGTGGCATCGCCAGGGTTTTTGTCGGGGTGATATTTTACCGCCAGGGTGCGATAAGCACGCTTTATCTCAACCTCCGTGGAGGTCCGCTGGACACCTAAAACTTCGTAATAATCTCTTTTACTCATCTATAAATTCGAGTCTTGACCCTCGATTCTCAACTCTCAAGTCAAGAAAAGCGCCAGCCCAATGGTGGACTGACGCTATAAGTTATTTTGCGATATTTGCCGGTTTTTCTCAAGCCCGACAGGCGGCGTACAACAAGTACCTTAGACGGCGGTCAGCATGGCTTCCGTGATTTTCGTTGACGTCGTTTCAACGTTTACGATCGCTCGCTTGATCTCATTTAGGTCTTCTGAGCCGAGAACTTCGTGGCATTCGCCCAGAACTCCGTTGATCTCCTGCTGGAACTCGAGCGGAAATGTTTTTCCGATCTCCAACATCGCCTTTCGAGCGTTTCTTATCAAATTCTCCAACTGATTTCGCTGGTTGATGAGCTCGCGTTCCTCGCGGTCTTTCTCGACCGACGTTTCAGCTTCCAGAATAAGCCGCTCGATCTCGCTCGGAGCAAGGCCCGACGAAGGCGTGATCTGCATTGCCTGTTCCAGGCCGGTCATCTTATCCTGGGCGGAAACGTTCACAATACCGTTAGTATCTATCTCGAACGTAACGTCGATCTGCGGCGTTCCACGGGGTGCGGGCGGAATTCCGACCAGGTCGAAACGGGCAAGACTGCGGTTTTCACGAGCTATCTCGCGTTCGCCTTGCAGAATGTGTATCTCGACCGTTTGCTGGTTGTCTACAACCGTCGTAAACGTCATGTTGTTGCGAAGCGGAATCGACGAATTTCGCTCGATAAGCTTGACGAACAAACCGCCGCGTGTTTCCAGACCCAGGCTCAACGGGAGCACGTCGAGAAGGACGATGTCTTTGACGTCGCCGGTCAGCACGCCGCCCTGAATTGCGGCTCCCATCGCGACTACTTCGTCCGGGTTGATCTCTGCCGAGGGCTCCTTACCGAAAACATCTGTCACGGTACGAGTGATGATCGGCGACCTCGTCTGTCCGCCAACCAGAATTACCTTGTCGATATCGGTCGGCTTCAGCTTGGCGTCCCAAAGCGCTTTCTGGCACGGTTCGACCGACGCATCAACCAAATCCTGAACAAGCTGCTCGAACTTCTCACGGGTAAGGTTGGCGTTGATGTGCTTTGGTCCGGTAGCATCGGCCGCGATGAACGGCAGGCTGATGTTCGTTTCCGAGACGCTGGAAAGCTCGCATTTTGCACGCTCGGCCGCTTCCTTCAGACGCTGAAGGGCCAAACGGTCG
Source organism: uncultured Acidobacteriota bacterium (assembly GCA_902826385.1). Lineage (GTDB taxonomy): Bacteria > Acidobacteriota > Blastocatellia > Pyrinomonadales > Pyrinomonadaceae > OLB17. The sequence goes on from CADEEU010000287.1 coordinate 1,728, forward strand.
CCCTTTAGATCGACCCCGCAGTCGGCCTTGAACAGCTCGACGAGCCATTCGATAATTCGCTGGTCGAAATCCTCGCCTCCGAGAAAGGTGTTGCCCGACGTGGAGAGGACTTCGAATACGCCGTCGTTGATCTCAAGGATCGAAATATCGAAGGTACCGCCGCCAAGATCGTACACCGCGATCTTTTCACTCTTGTTCTTGCCAAAACCGTATGCGAGAGCGGCAGCCGTCGGCTCGTTGATTATGCGTTCGACCTCAAGGCCGGCGATCTTGCCCGCGTCACGCGTTGCCTGACGCTGCATGTCGTCGAAATAGGCGGGAACGGTAACAATGGCCTCGCGAATCTTGTCGCCAAGAAATTCTTCGGCAGCCATTTTTAATCTCTGCAGCACGATTCCGGAAATCTCCGGCGGGCTGTACACGCGGTCGAGTACCTTAATGTGAGCATCGCCATTCGGGGCCTCGACAATTTCGAAAGGCACGGTTTGACGCATCTTTTCGACCTCGGGCGCATTGTACTTGCGACCGATCAGGCGTTTTACCGCATACAGCGTGTTGGCCGAATTGGTTCCATCCTGACGCTTTGCAATTTGGCCTACCAGCCGCTCGTCCTTATCTGTAAAGCCGACAACCGACGGCGTGGTCCGTCCGCCCTCTTTGTTCGAGATGATCTGAACGGTGCCGCTCTCAAGTACGGAAACGCAACAGTTCGTTGTGCCCAAATCAATTCCGATTACTTTGCTCATGGTGCCTAATTTCCTCTTTTCTCTCTGGGTTAAATCCGGTTTTATTCCGGTAGACTTTAGTTAGTTTTCCCCTTAATCGAAATCACCGTTTCGTTCGATCTCAAAGTCGATGACGGGAAATTCATCGTTAGAAGGCGCGCTGCCGCCCGGCGTGTCGGGTGCAAGGTCAGCTAAAGATTTCGCGTCATCCGACGCGCTGTGGTCGCTCGAGTTCAATTCCGAGATCGCATCTCTCATCGCATCGGCATTTTGGGCCCCTCCAGAAGCTGGTTTGGACACTTTCACCATCGAATGCCTTATGACGGAATCTCCGATGCGGAAACCACGCAGCAGTTCCGCCGTTATGGTGTTTGGCGGCAGATCGCTGTTTTCGTCGATTGCAACGGCCTCGTGATAATGCGGATCGAACGGGTGGCCGACAGTTGCGATCGGGTCGATACCCATGTTGACGAGTACTTCGTTCACCTGCTGGTTTACCAGCACGATTCCGTCAAAGAACTGTGCAAATCCGCTTTGTCTTTCTTCGGGCATCTCCGAAGCGAAAAGCAGCGCCCGGTCGAGGTTGTCCAGGGCCGGAAGCATTTGCGTAGCCAGATTTCTAAGCTGGCGCTGAAAGGTATCGCCGCGTTCGCGTTCAGTACGGGCCTTGTATGCCTCAAAATCCTTGAGTCGGCGCTGAGAATTTGTGTAGAGTTCCGACCGCTCTTCCTGCAGGTCGGCAACTTTAGACTTTAGTTCGGCAATTTCCTTTTCGAGCTTTTTGACACTTGCTGAATCGGCAGAATGTGAGGTAGTCGCAGCAACAGTGGGCTTCAATGTGGTACTCCCAGATGGTGGTGTATCCTGCTTGAGAAAGTCGGGAACGTCTCCCTCCTCAAAATCGGCGGCAATCTCAATGAAGGTGGTTTCCGCCGTAATATGGAGGTCTTTTTCCTTAGCCTCGAGCTGACGGATAAAGTCGTCCACCGATTCCTCGGCGTTTTCATCGTCGGCTAGCTCAAAGGTATAGTCCGTATCGTCTGTTTGTTGGTTCGGGTCCATTTAGAGATCAGGCGAGGCCGCTTGAGATGGGGAAGACTTTTTGTTTACAGGTGTTTAGAGCGTGTCGGCCAAAACGGCCAACCGAGAGCGATGTCAGTTATTCGAAATTTCTCGTGACATCATTTTTTCGAGGGTGCGTGCAACGTAAGAGACGATCGAGATCATTCTTGCGTATTCTATTCGCGTCGGGCCGAGCACGCTTAGGGTTCCGATTGCCGAACTATTCCCGATCCGGTAGGGGGCCGAGATCAAGGTACAGTTTCGCAGCGATGGCGTTCGGTTTTCGCTGCCGATGACCACCTGAACGCCACCCTGAGCCGAAGTATCGCGGGCGATGCATTCGTTCAGGACCTGTATCAGGCGGGATTTTTCACCGATCGTCGAAAGCAGTTCGCGCAGCCTTTCCAAATCCGCAAAGTCACTTTTGGTCAGGATGTTCGACGTGCCGTCGATGAATACTTCGCCCGCACTGTTTTCGTCGTCCTCAATGCTCTGAGAACAAAGAATTACGGCAGTCTGCAGCAGTTTATCGAAGAGGGCCTTTTCTTCGTGCATCAATTTAAGGATTTCGGCACGAATTTCCGATAGACTTTTCCCGGCAAACTCTGCATTCAGATAATTTGCCGTTCTTTCGAGCTCATCCTTCGACAACGCCACATTAAGCCGGATAATACGGTTATGGACGATGTTCGGGGCCGAAACCAGAACGACCAAAATGCGATTGTCGCTAAGGTTAACGAACTCGATGTGCTGCAGGCGGTCGTTTGCCAGGCTGGGCGAAACAACGATTCCCACGTTATTTGAAAGAGCAGACAGCAGCTGAGAGGTTCGTTCCATCAACCTGTCCGGTGTCTCGGCTTTTTCGTTAAGACCGAATTCGCCGCCTATGCGGTGAAGATCGTCGTTGGAAATGCTGAGGACCCCAAGCAGATTGTCAACGAAAAACCTGTAGCCGATGTCGGTCGGGACACGCCCGGCGGATGTGTGCGGCTGTTCGAGCAAACCAAGCTCTTCCAGCTCACCCATCACGCTGCGAATAGTTGCCGAGCTTAACCCCGAAGCGTTGGCAAATTTTTCCGCAACCGTTTTCGAACCTACCGGCTCGCCCGTGACAAAATGTTCGTTAATTATCGCTGTTAGGATAGTTTGCCCCCGAGAATCGGGAAAGTTAGAGCCTTTTCCGACTTTAGGGTTTGGTCCGAGGACAGACATCTTATCACGGTGAGTTTGAAGCGGACCGCTTGCGGGCGGTATGCTTCCCATTAAGAGGAATAGCATTTAAGGCTACAATCTGTCAAGAATTA
>CADEEU010000288.1 GCA_902826385.1 uncultured Acidobacteriota bacterium
TATCAAATTTCTCACTGGTCAATTTAGATTTATAGAATACAAAGCCGGACGATTCCTGCTCGGAAAATCGCATCGGAGCAGCGATGTACCCGTCGCCTTTAGAATGAATGACGCAGTTTTCAAAAATCGCCGCCGCCTGTCCGAAGATAAAGTCGACGTGACCTTCTATGTAACAATCGCGATAAAATTGTCGCCCGCCTTTTGCGTAAAGAGTGTCCTGCCAACCGATAAATCGACACTGGCTAAAAACGACTCTATCCGCCTCCGCTAGAACCGCGACTGCCTGAGAACCGAGACCAAACGTATTCTCAAACGTCAAATTCTTCGCGAAAAATCCGTGACCCCCGACATAGAACGCGTATGCAGCCGACGTCGAGCCGGCCATTTTGTTGGAAATCCTGAACTGCAGCTTTGTCGTTTTTGCGTTTTCGCCGATCAGAGAAATGTACGGTTTGTTCGCGGGGATGCGAACCTGTTCATCGTAGACGCCAGACCTGACAAAAATGGCGAATCGTTTTTTATTATCCTCCGGAACTTTAGCGATTGCTGCGGAAACGGTTTTCACATCTCCTTTTCCGTCCGGAGACACTATCAGGTCGTACGCTTCCTCGGCATACGCCACTTGATAAAAAAACAACGGCGCTATCAAGCAGAGGCCTAACCTTAGTAAAGGTGATACCAATATGTTTTTTTTGTGAAGAAACGATATGGCCAAAATGTTTTGTAAAGAAAGACTTTTTGTTGATTTAAGTAAATCAGTAGTACACGATAGCCAACCAATTGTCAAGACATTGGTAATACCAATATTGTGAATGCATCTTGAAGTATATCGAAAAGATGCTACTATTGTGGTAGGCAGAATGTAATCCGGCCGGAAAGGTATGACCACCAAGACCCGAAAATTTACGCCGATCGACAGCGAAAACGGGAGCAGCATTTCGCAGGAAGTCGTTGTGCGATTGCGAGACATGATCCACAGGGGCGACATCAAAGCCGGCGATAAGCTTCCGCCCGAGCGCGACCTCGCAAAGCTGTTGAACGTTAGTCGTCCAACACTGCGAGCGGGTATTCGATCCTTGGTGGCAATCGGAGTTTTAAAATCGAAACAAGGCGCTGGAACTTTCGTAGTCGGCAACGATGGTCCGCCGAGCCTGGATGGAAATCAGCTCAGGTTGCTCGCTTCCCTTCGCGGATTCACTTCGGCCGAAATGTTCGAGGCGCGTCTTGCCCTTGAGATGGCGGTTGCCGGTTTAGCCGCGGAACGTGCTGCGCCCGAAACTCTCGCATCTCTTGCCGAAGAATTGGCCGGGATTTTTGCATCGATCGATGACCCGGAGCAATTTCTGGTTCACGACATGAATTTTCATCAGTTGGTCGCAACTGCATCGGGCAACAGGATACTAACTTCGCTGATGAACATGGTCACGACCATTCTCTATGACGTCCGAAGTAAAACCGTAAAGCGCGCCCGCGACTTAAAAGAGTCAGCGGAAATGCACCGGATTATTTATAAGGCAATAAGAAGCAAAGATGTCGATGCGGCAAGAGATGCGATGCGGGACCACCTCCTAAACGCCCAGGCCGCTCAAGCCGCCGAAATCGAAAACGGACATGTGACTCACTAAAAAATCCTCGCGATCAGTACGTTGCTCGTGGAACCAGCAGGTTTACAACAAACGCAAACCACAAGAAACCGAAACACGCCAACAGCAGGACTGTCGACATGATCTTCCTCCAAATCCCGGCTTCTCTGCGCGTCCAAGCCAGGAAGGCATTGTAAGCGACCATTAGCGTCCCGACAGCTCCCAAAATGCCGATGATCTGAACGGCCCAGAACCACATTTTTCCTTGTTCGCCCAGGAACGCTATGTTGGAAAGCGCGTAGGTAAGTAATCCCGCCATCGCAATCACCGAAACTACATTTAAAGCGAATACGATCCAGCTAAATCTGCGAACCCACTTTTCGGTTTGGGTCAGTTCAAGATGGTACCCATAGCGACGTCTTACGATCCAGGCGATCGGCATCAGAATTAACGCGAGTGCCATAATGCCGAGCGATATCACGAGAACAGGCATCAGGATCTTTGCATTTTCCCAAATACCGACGCGTGTAAATGTCATGAATGGATAATGCAAAACGATCTGCATCGCGCCGTCAGCGTTGGGTTTGAAGATCAGCAGATCTTGCCCCTTAACGTCGCGAAATGTCATAGGTGCGATCCGTTCCCATCGTTTCGGCAGACCGTTAGCTCCAGTCAGGGCACCGATAGAGATAGTGCCGTCGCCGTTTGGGACTACTGAAGCCTGGCCCAGCAGCGAAGCGAGTCTGAAAAACGAAGATTCACTTCTGCGGCTTACGATGTAGTTGCCGGCTACGTTCTGGATTTCCTGATCTGCGTTCGAAGAATCGCCCGGCTGCGGAGTGAACGGATAGTATCTGTCGAGAAAGGCCGTCCAAATCATCTCCCGCAGCGGACCCTCGCCTTTGCCTAAGCTGTTGTACGAAACAAAGAATCCGACGCTCTTTTCCGGTATCAAGTGAAGATCGCTGTGGAACGCGATCGTGTCACCTCCGTGGCCGATTATCCTCATTCCATTCTGTGACTCCTCATAAAAACCATGAGCCATCGCTTGGGCCGCAGGGTCTAGCACGAACAGTCTAGAGTGCATTAATTTTGCGGTTTCCGGTTTAAGAATTCTGGTGTCACCGTATCGTCCTTCTTGCAGGTGCGCGATCATAAAATTCGACATATCGGTCGCACTGCTGCTCAGGCTTCCGGCAGGAAAAGCAGAAATCACCTCAAAATTAAGCGGCTCATCGGTGGCAAGTCGATAACCCCTCGACATGTTTGCTTCCAATTCCGGCGGCAGGGGCTGAGCGAACGTCGAGTTCGACATCTTCAGCGGCTTGAAAATGTTGTCGTCCACATATCGGTTAAACGGCGTGCCGGAAACACGCTCGACGATATAGCCGGCCAGAGCTGTGCCGTAGTTTGAATACGCGGGCGTCGTGCCGGGCGGGAATATTCGTTTCGGAATGTGCGTCCTGAGAAAACCGCCAAGGTCCATCGTCGGCTCGGTGGCAAAAAGATCTTTGATCTGTTCCTCAAAACCCGGAGTATGTGTCAGCAAATGCTTCATCGTGATCGGCTGACCGAAAGCGTCGGGAATCTTAAAGTCGAGATATTCATTTATGTCCCGGTCAAGATCGAGCTTTCCTTGCTCGTGCATCTGCATAACCGCTGTCCACGTAAAAAGCTTTGAGACGGAACCAGGGCGGAACAGAGTCGTTTCGGGTGAAACCGGAATCTTATTTTTAATATCCGAGTAGCCATATCCCCTGGCGAAAAGAAGTTTGCCGTCTTTTACTACAGAAACCGTTGCCCCGGCCACATTTTCACGTTCAAGCTGTTGCGGAATAATTCCATCTAAAAAAGCCGAAACGTCTTGTGCGGTCATTACGGGCCGTACCGGAACAGCAGAAGCAAGAGTCTGATCCGAAACGCCGTCCTGCTGGACAGGTTTTTGGATCAATTCCGGGACCTGACCCGCCGCCAGGGCCGAAACGATAAACGCAACAACTCCGATAATGATGACTTTTTTCATTCCGATCTCCTCCGGCTAGTCAGCGTGTCGCCGTATATCGTTTTTTGCGGAGTATGTACGAACCGATTCTGGTTCCCTCGTTATTCTGCCTAACAAAATCTTCGACCATGTAGCCGCTCGCCAAGGCATCGGAAAAAGCAATCCGCGTCGCAAGTCGCCACCGTCTGGCAAGGTCGAAATTTTCTTGTTCGATCGCTTTAATGTCTGCAGGAATTTCAATCAATATTCGATCGGGCTTGGCCGCGATAGCCTGATCTATTAATACTGGTTCTTCGCTTTCGCCAACGGCAACCAGGACTGGTGTTTGCGAAATATCAGGTATTGCCGAACTTCCGGATAGTTTTGCGTTTACTCTTTCAGTCGCGACATGCCAGGTTACCCAAAAACGATCCGTGCCATTTCGGTGCAAAAAGCTTGCAGCGCCGAATCCGTAAAAATCTATGAAGTAGCGATCGGCTACGACTCCCAATTTTCTAAAATTAAAAAAGGCGTTCAAGCTTTGCAGGGGATCGAAGGTCCAGGTCATTATCTTGATTCCCTGTTTCAGTACGCGTTCGCGTTGAGCTAACTTTAGTCGAAAGCCGAGATCGCGGCTGCGGTATTCGGGCTTAACGGCGAGCATATGCGAGTGATGAACGGTTTCGCCGTTTTCGTGTCCCACAAAACCATAGGCGAAGCCAATGAGATTCGGACCGTCGAATGCTCCAATCAGAACGCCGCCTGAAGTTTTCGCCGCTATAAGTTGCGACAGCGGTACCACTTCAAGATCGGGGATGCCCCAGACTTCTTTTTGAAGCTGCTCGACCTCGCGCGTTTCGCCGGCGGTATCGATATCGCGGATCAGGATCGACGTTTCGGCTGCGGTGCTCATCTTTGACGGCCCGGCCCGTACAGCACGTGCCCCGGCCGTGCTCCGGTATGCTTTCCCCGTTCCCACGCGACCTTCCCATTTACCAGAACGCACTCGATGCCAACCGCCGCAAGCGTTGGTTTTTCATAGGTTGCGTGGTCTTGGATTTTGTCGTAATCAAAGATCGTAACGTCGGCCCAGTTTCCTTCTTTTATCGTTCCACGATTCGCAAGCCGCATTCGCGTCGCGGGCCAGGACGTCATTTTGCGGATTGCTTCCGGCAGGGTTATCACTTTTTTCTCACGCACGTAACGAGCGATCAGGCGTGGAAAATTGCCATGAGCACGTGGATGTGACGGAC